>NZ_RZTJ01000148.1:0-429 GCF_003997065.1 Mesorhizobium sp. M6A.T.Ce.TU.016.01.1.1
TCTCCCGCGTCTTGAGACGAAGTACCATCAGCGCTGGAGCGTTTCACGGCCGAGTTCGGAATGGGATCGGGTGCAGCCGCTCCGCCATAACCACCAGGTCGGCAAAGCGCACGTTGCTCGAGAAGCTGTTTTCTGTGCCAAGGCGACGTTTTCTGCAGGTTGCTTCGGGCATAAGCCCGCAAGCGCGACTGCGCGTCGCCGGTTTTCCGGCGCCCTCGCTTAAGCTTTGGCCCGTAGGGCCGCTCATGCGTGAGCGCTGGTAAGACCATCGTATCAGGCGACAATCCGAAGGATTGCGCCGAGATGGGCATAAGGAATGAGAACGATCAAGCCGATCGAACTATTAGTACCGGTAAGCTTCAAGCGTTGCCGCTCTTCCACACCCGGCCTATCAACGTGGTCGTCTTCCACGGTTCTCAGGGAATACTC
>NZ_RZTJ01000149.1:0-429 GCF_003997065.1 Mesorhizobium sp. M6A.T.Ce.TU.016.01.1.1
CAGGCGCCGTCAGCCGTCCCTCACGGTAGTCGACGATGCCGTTGGCCAGCATGCCGCCAAGTTCGCGGAACATGTCGTGCCGCTGCAGCCACATATTGGCGAGGCCGTGGATATTGGCATGATCCTGCCAGTTTTCACGCGGATATTTCTCGGCCAGCCAGCGCAGATCATCCGGCAGGCCCACGCGTTCGAGAAGCAGAAAATTGGCGGCCCCGGCCATGACAGTCTCCTTTGGTGACTGCCATATAGGCATCGAAAGGCTAGATCGGTAGCCCAGTGATCCGCTCGATAATGGCGATGCCCCAGACACCGGCGACGATGAGCACCGAAATCAGCACCGCCAGCGAACCGCAATCCTTGGCCAACTGGATGTCGACATTGAACTCGCGGCTGAAAGCGTCGCATGCCGCCTCGATGCCGGTGTTAAGC
>NZ_RZTJ01000150.1:0-429 GCF_003997065.1 Mesorhizobium sp. M6A.T.Ce.TU.016.01.1.1
CGGCGAAGATCATCGTGCCGGACGAGGCCACGGCCAACGTCGACGGCGTGGTGGCGACCATGGGCACGGTCCGGTCCAAGGTGCCGTCGGTGCCGCGCCCTGGCGTGCCGCACTTCGTGGTGACCGGGCGGGCCTCGATGGGCTCGGTCGTCGTCCGCCGCCGCTTCCGCTGGGGTCGTGCGTGAAAAACAGTGCTCGAGCACTGTTTTCCACGCACGACCGTCAGAGGCGGGACAGTTCGTCGGTGAGGTCGTCGAGGCCCAGGCTGCCCTGCGAGAGCGCGGCGGCGTGCCAGGCCTTGAGGTCGAAGTCCGGGCCGCGGGCGGCGCGCGCGGCGTCCCGGCCGGCCAGCCAGGCCCGCTCGCCGAGCTTGTAGCTGATCGCCTGCCCGGGCCAGCCCAGGTAACGGACGATCTCGCTGTCCAGGAA
>NZ_RZTJ01000151.1:0-428 GCF_003997065.1 Mesorhizobium sp. M6A.T.Ce.TU.016.01.1.1
GCGTGTGGCCATAATAGGTCAGCCCGGGTGGCGGCGACAGAAGCGCCAGCTTGCGCCTGCCCATGCTCGCCAGGCGGCGCACGGCTTCCATCGCGAATACATGGTTGTCGAAGTCATGGTAGGGGTGGACCAGGCCCATGTCGGTGCGGCCATGCGTGGCAAAGGGCATGCCGTGCTCGAGCATGTAGCGGGCGCGTGGATCGTTCGGTTGGGTGCGCGAGATGATGACGCCATCGGCCGAGCCGGTCTCGACGAGATAGCGGATCGGCTCCATCGGATCCTGCGAGCGGGAATAAGGCGTGACGATCAGGTGATAGGGCGTTTCGGCGAGCACTTCCGAAACGCCGTAGATGATGTCCGAGACGAAGCTCATGATCTCGCGGTCGGTGTTGAGCACGAGGCTGATGACATTGGTCCTGCCGGTGCGC
>NZ_RZTJ01000152.1:0-427 GCF_003997065.1 Mesorhizobium sp. M6A.T.Ce.TU.016.01.1.1
GACGGCGCTGGCGCGCGAGAACAAACGGCTGAAGGCGGATCTCACCGCACTGGCCGCCTCCAAGGCCGCTGACAGCAGCTCCGCCTTGCGCGAGCAGATGAACGAGCTGGCGGCGGAGGTCGTCCATCTGACGGCCAAGCTCGAGGGGCCTGGTTCGCCGATCGCCATGGCATTGGCGGTACCGTCGGACGCACGCTCCGGCAACGGTGACCGCAGTCTTGCCGACCGCGTGCGCGCGCTGCAGAAGGCTGACGCGACAAGCTGAGATCAGGTCTCCTTAGAGCATTTCACCGTTTCACGGAAACGGCGAAATGCCCTAACTCTTTGCTTTGAGGCAATTCTGGACGGAAAACCGCTTCACACTTTTCCTAGAATTGCTCTAGCCGAAAAATGATGCAGCGCGATGGCTGAAGCCGCGGCGACATTC
>NZ_RZTJ01000153.1:0-426 GCF_003997065.1 Mesorhizobium sp. M6A.T.Ce.TU.016.01.1.1
CGATGATGCAGTCCCGCTGGAACTGCCCATCCGGCAGCGGCGCCTTGATGTCGAAATTCATCCCGTTGTGGACGATCCTCATCGTCGTATCGAGGCCGACGACTTCCTCATACCTTGTCCGAAAGCGCCAAACCTCTTCTGAGTATCGCTGCTTGGTCGCCGGGTCGAAGTGTTCTCGGCCGCGGCGGACTTCCACTTCACAAAGAGGCGATCGCCAGGTCTGCCAGACCATGTTTGGCGCGTTCAGACTGTCGACGCCGACCTGAACCTTGCGCTGGATCTCGATCTGGTTACGAAGGACTGAGCCGCGCATGCGTTAGTCCTCATTAAAGCTGTCATACGAGTTGCTAATTTTTAGCGCAGCGCGCAGGTCATCCATGGCGAACAGTACGTTTCGGCTGATCAGCGTCTTGTTCTGCTCAAGGA
>NZ_RZTJ01000154.1:0-426 GCF_003997065.1 Mesorhizobium sp. M6A.T.Ce.TU.016.01.1.1
CGCGAGCCCGCACCCGATCCATGCCGTTTGTTCCCTTACCCTTCGTCGTCGCCCTGTCGCTGTTCATCCTGCTTTGGGTCGTCGCCAGCCGCCAGGATGAGGCAGCACCGAACCTGCCGTTTCTCGCCCTGATCCTTGTTGCAGCGTTGCAATCGGTGCTCACCGGACTGCGCTGGGGCTATGGCATCAGCGAAGTCGGCTATATCGCCCCCGTATCCGCCGCGATCATGCCGTCTCTGCTCTACGCCGGCGTATCGAGCCTGGTTCGCACCAGCGACCGCCGGTGGCCGGCCCTGCTGGGGCTCCACGCGACACCCGCGGTCATCATCATCATGCTGATAATCTTTTGGCGCGAGGCGATCGACGTGGCGCTGACATCAATCGATTTCACCTACGCCGCCGCCATTCTCTGGCTGCTTCGCTCCG
>NZ_RZTJ01000155.1:0-422 GCF_003997065.1 Mesorhizobium sp. M6A.T.Ce.TU.016.01.1.1
GGCGCTGCATTTCAACTGTCGAAGGCAACCCAAAATAGCCCGTTCCGGTGCGCCGGGCGGGCTATTTCGCGTGTCGGGCCGATCAAGCGAGGATGTTGACCGCGCGTGCCGCGACCAGCGCGATGGTCAGCAGCGAGATCATGGCCTCGGCCATCATCAGCAGCTTGGCGCGCTGGGAAAGGGGCAAGGTATCGGTGGGCGAAAACGCTGTCGCATTGGTGAAGGCGAGGAAGAAATAATCGACGAAACCGGGCAGCCAATCTCGGAGGTCACGGTCGTTCAACGTCATCTGCGCGAACAGGAAATCGGCCTGCGCAAGCTTGACGAGGCCGCAGGTCGGCGGGCCGCCGCGGTCGGTGCTCCAGAACCACAAGGCAAAGACGATGACGTTGGTGACCCAGATGTTGAGTGCGTCGATCAGC
>NZ_RZTJ01000015.1:0-149007 GCF_003997065.1 Mesorhizobium sp. M6A.T.Ce.TU.016.01.1.1
GCAGCGATCCGTGCCGCGCGCGCCAACATCCGCCAGCACATGAAATACACCAACTGGCTGGCCGGCACCCGCCAATGGCTGGCCGGCAACAAGGTCACCTATGCCGATCTCGCGGCTGCAGCTGCGCTGTCTGTGCTCGACTATCTCGGCGAGATCGACTGGCGCGAACACGCTGCCGCGCGCGAATGGTATGCACGGGTGAAATCGCGGCCATCGTTCCGGCCGCTTTTGTCCGACCGGGTGCGCGGCCTATCGCCGGTGTCACATTATGCGGACCTCGATTTCTAAAGCGGAAAACCTGCGCGCGCTGATCGACCGCGAGGCACGGCGCGCCGGTTTCGATGCCGTTGCCGTCACCACGCCCGATGCCATTCCGCAGGCGCCGGCCCGGCTCGCCGAATTCGTCGCCGACGGTTTTCACGGTTCGATGGGCTGGATCGCCGAGACGCTCGAACGCCGCAGCGAGCCGACAGCACTTTGGCCCGAAGTTCGCTCCATCATTGTGCTCGCCATGAACTATGGCCCCGACCACGACCCACGCGCGGTCCTGGTGAAGCGCGACCGCGGCGCGATCTCGGTCTATGCGCAGAACCGCGATTACCACGACGTGATGAAGGGCCGGCTGAAAGAGATTGCCGGCAAGATCGTGGCGCGCGCCGGTGGCGATGTAAAAGTGTTCGTCGATACCGCCCCGGTTATGGAAAAGCCGCTGGCAGAAGCCGCCGGCCTCGGCTGGCAAGGCAAGCACACCAATCTGGTCAGCCGCGCGCACGGCTCCTGGCTGTTCCTCGGCACCATCTTCACGACGGCCGAGCTTGCGCCCGATACGCCCGAGGACGACCATTGCGGCTCCTGCCGCGCCTGCCTCGACGTTTGCCCTACCGACGCCTTTCCGGCTCCCTACCGGCTCGATGCGCGACGCTGCATCTCCTATCTCACCATCGAGAGCAAGGGGCCGATCCCGCACGAGTTCCGGGAAAAAATCGGTAACCGCATCTATGGCTGCGACGACTGCCTGGCCGCCTGCCCGTGGAACAAGTTTGCCCAGACTGCGTCGGAGGCAAAGCTCGCCGCCCGCGCGGACTTGCGCGAGCCGCCGCTCGCCGATCTCTTGGCGCTCGACGACGCGGCTTTCCGGTCCTTGTTCACCGGTTCGCCGATCAAGCGCATCGGTCGCGACCGCTTTGTCCGCAATGTGCTGATCGCCGCCGGCAATTCCGGCGATTCCTCGCTCGGCAACGCCGTGCGCGCGCTGCTCGGCGATGCCTCGCCCCTGGTGCGTGGGGCGGCGGTATGGGCGCTGTCACGGCTTGTGCCTGAAACTGAATTTGCCAGACGCGCCACCGCTGCGGTCAAAGCAGAAAGCGACGACGCCGTGCAACGCGAATGGCGCCTGGCGCTGGCAAATCAAATCGAGGCGCATGCATGAGCGAGAAGCATATCTTTGTTTTCGGGGCCGGCTATTCGGGCAAGGCATTTGCCCGAGCCAACAAGGATGCCGGCACGATCCTTGGCACGACACGCGCGCCGGAGAAATTCGAAGCGTTGCGGCAAGCCGGGATCCAGCCGCTGCTTTTCGATGGCGCGCTGACGCCCGAAATCCGTGACGCGCTCGAGAAAACAACCCATCTCGTCGTCTCGGTGGCGCCGGAAGAGGCCGGCGACCCGGTGTTGAATGCGGCGCGCGAGACAATTAGGACGGAGATGCCGGCGCTGAAATGGATCGCCTATCTCTCCACCGTCGGCGTCTATGGCGACCATGGCGGCGGCTGGGTGGACGAGACCGCCGAATGCCGGCCGGTGTCGAAGCGCTCGATGATGCGTGTCACCGCCGAGCGGGACTGGCTGAGACTGGGTCGGGACATCGGCCGGCCGGTGGCGATCCTGCGGCTTTCCGGCATTTACGGGCCGGGCCGCAATGCCCTGGTCAATCTGGAAAACGGCACCGCGCGGCGGCTGGTCAAGCCGGGCCAGGTGTTCAACCGCATCCATTGCGACGACATTGCCGGGGCGCTTTGGCATCTAATCGGAGACAATCGCGGCGGCATCTTCAACGTCACCGACGACCTGCCGGCGCCGCCGCAGGACGTCGTCGCCTATGCCGCCGGGCTGATGGGCGTCACACCGCCGCCCGAAATTCCGTTCGAGACCGCCCAGCTTTCGCCCATGGCGCGATCCTTCTATGGCGAGAACAAGCGTGTCGCCAACGCGGCGATCAAGGCTGCCGGCTATCGCTTTCGCTTTCCCGACTACCGCTCGGCCTTCGACCAAATGTGGTCTGACGGCAGATGGCACGACGGCGAGGCGCGCAGCCCGATGAAGCGGTCGTGATCGAAACCTCGCGCCGGGCATGATATGATTCGACTTAAATTCGCAGAGGGGTTCTGCTTCATGAAACCGTTGAAGCAATCATTGCCCGGCAGAGCATTGCTGCTAAAGCGCGTCGCGACGCGCTTTAGATCTCTGTTTATGCCTGTCGTTGTCCCAAAGCCGCTGCGCACCCTCGGTTCAAGCCCGAGGGCATGCTTTGGGCGACATGCATTAGCAGCGCTCGCCGTCCTCGCCCTGGCGGGGCTTGCGGCGCGACCTGCCGCCGCCGAAGGCCTGGCGAAAGACCTGTTCGGCGCCAAAAAGCTGCCGGCCGTGGCTGCGCCGCAATCGATCGGCTTTTATTCCAAGGGCTGCTTTGCCGGCGGCGTCGCCATCCCCATGGACGGCCCGAAATGGGAGGTGATGCGGCCTTCGCGCAACCGTCGCTGGGGCCATCCGACGATGATCGCGCTGATCGAGAAACTGTCGCGCGACGCCGCGGCCGACGGTTGGCCCGGCCTGCTGGTCGGCGACATTTCGCAGCCGCGCGGCGGCCCGATGCTGACCGGCCATGCCTCGCACCAGATCGGCCTCGACGCCGACATCTGGCTGACGCCGATGCCCGACCGCAAGCTTTCGATCGACCAGCGCGAAAATATGAGCGCCACCTTGCTTGTCGATGAAAAGACCCATCTGGTGAAGGATGCGCTCTGGGTGCCGGCGCATATGCGGCTCCTAAAGCGCGCGGCAAGCTACGCGGAAGTCGAGCGCATCCTGGTCAATCCCGGCATCAAGAAGAAGCTCTGCGACACGGTGAAAGGCGACCGCGCATGGCTGCGCAAGGTCAGGCCGTTCTGGGGCCACGACTATCACTTCCACATCCGCATCGGCTGCCAGCCCGGCTCGCCCAATTGCAAAGCACAGGAAAACACGGCGCCCGGCGACGGCTGCGACCAGTCTCTGGCATGGTGGTTCACCGAGGAACCGTGGCGCCCCAACAAAAACCCGGACAGGCCGAAAGCGCGCGACGTGATGACGATGGCGAGCCTGCCCGCGGCATGCCAGGCGGTGCTCGACGGGCCCGATCCGGCTTCGGCGGAGGCGGTCACCTTTTATGGCGACGGCGTGCCGGTCGCGGCTGCACCCACTCTCACGGTGGCCCCGGCGCCGGCGCGGGCATCCGCAAGCGGCGCGGCAGCGCTTCCGGCCTCGATCAACGCCTTCGCGGCTACACCCGAGATCGGCATTCCATTGCCGCGACCGCGGCCGGGGAACTGATGCCAGGATAATCGCCTCGGCTTCCACTGATGTTGGAGACGACCAACTGTTGGGTCGGCGCCGCCCCTCATTGCCCTGCCGGGCATTTCTCCCCGTATAGTGACGGGAGAAAGGGCTGGCCGCGGCCTTGGCGCCGTTCTTGCAGAGTTGGAGATTAGCGGAACCATCGATGAAAGCGCCCCCTTTCCCCGTCACTATACGGGGAGAGGATGCCGGCAGGCAGGTGAGGTGCAGCGCCAACGCTGAATAGGGCTAGCACGAAATTCGGACCTGAGGTGATTGCTCCGGAACTGACTCTGAAGCGACTTTCCCTTTTCCAGGTCATGCGCTAGTCAACGAAAGAACAGCGGAACGCCACTGGGAACCGGGACGGACAAGAGCATGCCAGGCGACGACGACACAGCGCTGCAGTTTCCGGTCCTGATCGGCGACATAGGCGGCACCAATGCGCGCTTTTCGATCGTGCTCGACGCGAACTCGGAACCAACCGAGCCGCAGATCGTCCAGACGGCCAACTTCAACACCATCGACGACGCGATCCAGGCAGCGGTGCTCGACCGCTCGCCGGTCCGGCCCAACTCCGCCGTGCTGGCGGTGGCCGGCCCGGTCGACAGCGACGAGATCCCGCTCACCAATTGCCCGTGGATCGTCAAGCCGAGAAAGATGTTTGCCAGCCTCGGCCTCAGCGACGTCGTGGTGCTCAATGATTTCGAGGCGCAGGCGCTGGCTGTCGTGGCGCTTGGCGAAGAGCATATGGAAAAGATCGGCGGCGATGCGCCGGAGCCCAATGCCGGACGGGTGGTGCTCGGTCCCGGAACCGGGCTTGGCGTCGCCGGCCTGGTCCACGCGCTGAACCATTGGATTCCGGTGCCCGGTGAGGGAGGGCACATGGATATCGGGCCGCGCTCGCCGCGCGATTTCCAGGTCTTTCCGCATATCGAGAAGCTCGAGGGCAGAATCTCCGGCGAACAGATCCTGTCCGGACGCGGCCTGGTCAATGCCTACCGGGCGGTGGCCAAGGCGGACGGCAAGCCGACGCCCTTCACCACGCCGGCCGAGGTCACCGCCGCGGCGCTGGCGAAGTCAGATCCGGTGGCCGAGGAAGCGCTGTCGATGTTCGTCACCTG
Organism: Mesorhizobium sp. M6A.T.Ce.TU.016.01.1.1; assembly: GCF_003997065.1. Classification (NCBI taxonomy): domain Bacteria; kingdom Pseudomonadati; phylum Pseudomonadota; class Alphaproteobacteria; order Hyphomicrobiales; family Phyllobacteriaceae; genus Mesorhizobium; species Mesorhizobium sp. M6A.T.Ce.TU.016.01.1.1. The sequence goes on from NZ_RZTJ01000015.1 coordinate 4,716, forward strand.
CCTGGGGCGCACAGCCGGTGACCTTGCGCTGGTGTTCATGAGCCGCGGCGGCGTCTTCCTGACCGGCGGCATCGCCCAGAAAATCCTGCCGGCGCTGAAAACGGGCGAGTTCCGCGCCGCCTTCGAGGACAAGGCGCCGCATAGCGAGATGATGCGCACCATGCCCGTCTATGTGATCACCCATCCGCTGGCAGCGCTTTCCGGTCTTGCCGCCTATGCCAGAAACCCGTCGCTGTTCGGCGTCCAGACGGCGGGGCGGCGCTGGCGGACTTAAGTGACGCCCTGAGCCGCGGCGAAGTTTTGCCGACCTCGGCCATAGGCAAGCCGCCACCGGGGCGCTAAGAGGATTGCCGAATTAGCCCGGCCGCGAGGCCGAACCGACATCACGGAACGATCCCGACTTTGAACCAGTCGCCCAAACATCAAGCGGAAGCCCGGCACCAAGCCAAGGCCCGGCCCGGCGAGATCGTGGCGGTGGTCCGCCGCATCATCGCCGAGAACAGCCACGAGTACCGCTGGTATTATGCTCTGGCCGTTCTGTGCCTGGTGATAGTTGCGGCTACGACTGCCTTCACCGCCTGGATCATGAAGGACGTCGTCGACCAGATATTCTATGAGCAGCGCGGCGATCTCATCGCGCTGATCTGCTTGTTGATCCTGGGCGCGTTCATGCTGCGCGGGCTGGCCACTTACGGCCAGGCGGTGACGCTGGCCAGGATCGGCAACAATCTGGTGGCGCGCTACCAGCGCCGCATCTTCGCTCATCTGATGAAGCTCGGCGTCGGTTTCTTCAACGACACGCGCTCGGGGCGGCTGGCCGCCCAGATCAACGAGAACGTCAACGGCATCCGCGACCTGCTCTCGATGACGCTGACATCATTAGCACGCGACGCCGTATCGCTGGTCGCGCTGATCGGGGTCATGATCTGGCAGGATCCGATGCTGTCCCTGATGTCGCTGCTGATCGGGCCGCCGCTGATCTACACGGTCGTCTACCTGACACGCAGAATACGACGCGCCACGCGCGAAGCGGTGCAGATCAACTCGCGGCTGATCGGCGCCATGCAGGAAGCAACGCAAGGCATCGCCATCGTCAAGGCCTTCACGCTGGAAGACGAGCTGTCGCGCCGCATCAGCGATCTTGTCGCCGGCGCCGAGCAGCGGGCAAACCGCATCGCCCGCGTGTCGGAACGATTGACGCCGATCTCCGACATGCTGGGCGGCTTCGCAGTCGCCGGCGTCATCGCCTATTCCGGCTACCGCGCAGCCGTCAGCGGCCAGCCGCCTGGCGCGGTATTTTCCTTCATCACGGCGCTGATGCTCGCCTACGACCCAGCCCGGCGGCTGGCGCGCATGCAGGTCGGCATGGAACGGGCGCTGGTCAATGCGCGCATGATCTATGAGCTGCTCGACCTCGAGCCGCAGCAGGGCGACGCGGCCAGAGCGGTCGAAGCGAAGATCACCAGGGGCGAGGTGCGCTTCAACAATGTGTCGTTCGGCTATGTCGCCGACGCGCCGGTGCTGCAGGATCTCAGCTTCGTCGCCGCCGCCGGCAAGATGACCGCCATCGTCGGCGCCTCGGGCGCCGGCAAGTCGACGCTGGTGGCGCTGCTGCAGCGCTTCCATGATGTCGAGGCGGGCAGCATCGAGGTCGACGGCCAGGACATTTTAGAGATGACCAAGCAGTCGCTGCGCAGCTCCATCGCCTATGTCTCGCAGCAGCCTTATCTGTTCGAGGGCACCATTCGCGACAACATCCGCTACGGACGGCTGAGCGCCAGCGACGCCGAGATCGAACTGGCCGCGCAGCAAGCCGAGGCCGATGGCTTCATCCGCCAGCAGCCGCAAGGCTATGACACCCCTGTCGGTGAAGGCGGCGTGACGCTGTCGGGCGGCCAGCGCCAGCGTCTGTCGATCGCCCGCGCCATCGTGCGACAGGCGCCGATCCTGTTGCTCGACGAGGCGACCTCGGCGCTCGACAACGAGGCGGAAGCGCGCGTCCAGCAGGCCCTGACCCAGGTGACGGAAGGGCGCACGACCATCGTCATCGCGCACCGGCTGTCGACGGTGGTCAATGCCGACCACATCGTCGTCATGGAACAGGGCCGGCTGGTCGAGCAAGGCACGCATGCCTCGCTGATGGCCGACCCGCACAGCGTCTATGCCCGCTTTCACCGGGTCCAGGGCAACAAGGGGCTGGGGCTTGTCGACGACGGCAAGTCAATCCAAACTCCGGTGCGGCGCGCGAAAAAGGCGATCGGGAGAACTTTATGAGCGGTGCGGCCACAAACGATCCCCCCGTCAATGAAATGGGCCTAGTGGTGGTCGGCGCGGCCGGCCGGATGGGCCAGGCGCTGATCCGCGCCATTCACACGATACCGGGCGCACGCGTCGCCGGCGCGATCGAGCGGGCCGGCTCGCCACATCTCGGCAAGGATGCCGGCGAGCTTGCCGGCATCGGCAATATCGGCGTGGCGATCGGCGACGACCCGCTGCCGGCCTTCGCCAGGGCCGACGGCGTGCTCGATTTCACGAGCCCGGCAGCGACGGTCGAATTCGCCGGCTACGCGGCGCAGGCGCGCATCGTCCATGTCATCGGCACCACCGGCTGCTCGGCGGACGACAATGCCAAGATAGAGGCGGCGGCGCGCCACGCGACGGTGGTCAAGTCAGGCAATATGAGCCTCGGCGTCAATCTGCTGGCGGTGCTGGTCGAGCAGGCGGCGCGCGCGCTCGACGCCGATGATTTCGACATCGAGATCCTGGAAATGCATCACCGGCACAAGGTCGACGCGCCGTCGGGCACGGCGCTGCTGCTCGGCGAAGCCGCTGCCGTCGGGCGCGGCATCGATCTTGACGGGAACAGCGTGCGGTCGCGCGACGGCCACACCGGCGTGCGAAAGACCGGCTCGATCGGTTTTGCCACGCTGCGCGGCGGCTCGGTGGTCGGCGACCACTCCGTGGTGCTGGCCGGCACCGGCGAGCGCATCACGCTCGCCCATCACGCCGAGGACCGGGCGATCTTCGCTCGCGGCGCGGTCAAGGCCGCACTGTGGGCGCGCGGCAGGAAGCCGGGACTGTATTCGATGCGGGACGTGCTCGGACTCGCCTGAGACGATCTGATCCACAAACTGAAGGAGCAAAAATGTCGGGAACTCTCGTGCTCGTGCGCCATGGCCAGAGCGAATGGAACCTGAAGAACCTCTTCACCGGCTGGCGCGACGTTGACCTGACCGAGCTGGGCCACGCCGAGGCCAAGGAGGCGGGCGCCAAGCTGAAGGCGCGCGGCCTGAAATTCGACATCGCCTTCACGTCGTCGCTGATCAGGGCGCAGAAGACCTGCCAGCACATTCTCGACGCGGTCGGCCAGAGCGATCTCGAGACCATCGGCGACCAGGCGCTGAACGAGCGCGACTATGGCGACCTCTCCGGCCTCAACAAGGACGATGCGCGCAAGAAATGGGGCGAGGAGCAGGTGCATGTCTGGCGCCGCTCCTACGACGTGCCGCCGCCCGGCGGCGAAAGCCTGAAGGACACCGGCGCGCGCGTCTGGCCCTATTATCTGCACGACCTGCAGCCGCATGTGCTGCGCGGCGGCACCGTGCTGGTGGCGGCGCACGGCAATTCGCTGCGTGCGCTGATCATGGCGCTGGACGGCAAGTCGGGCGAGGAGATCGTCAAACTGGAGCTCGGCACCGGCGTGCCGGTCATCTACAAGCTCAACGCCGATTCGACCGTGGCATCCAAGGAAGTGCTGGAGAACTGAGCCGGCGAGTGCGTTTCAAAAAAGCGCGTTGACACTCACCGTTTGCCCGCCTAAAGAGCCCGCACCAGCCCAGATGGCGGAATTGGTAGACGCGCACGGTTCAGGTCCGTGTTCCGCAAGGAGTGGAGGTTCGAGTCCTCTTCTGGGCACCAAATCCCTTTGTAAGTTCTTGATTTCCCGGAAACTGCGGTTTCCGGGCCGTCGGCTGCACATGACCTTGCGAATGACCTCACCCAACAAGGTGTCCTAGCACGCCCTACAGTTCGTAAGGCGTGTGCCCGCGGACAACTTGAAAGTTGGCGCGCGACCTCCGGTTGTAAGCATCTTCCCATACGGAATGTCATCGAGTAGCGTGCAGAGGCGGCATGTGACGGCGCTCTCTTTGGCGAATGCATTGTCGCACCTTCAGCAGTTGCCGTCGGCAGATGGGGCTGCTGTCACAACCCGGTGCTTGCCGTGACAGATTGTTCCCGTCCCGGTTCATTTCAGCGCCGAAGCGAGGGGGAAGAAATGCACGACCGATTTCGGCAGTGCCTGCGGAAAATGTCGCTGGCGGCATTGACGATGCTGGCGATCCCGGCCCAAGCGGCTGATCTCGTCATTGCAATGCCGAACTGGCCGTCGGGCCAGGCGACGGCAAACATTCTCAAGGTCAGCCTGAAGGAAAATTTCGGGCTCGATGCCGATGTGCGCGAGATGGGGACGCTTATTGCCTTTGCCGGCCTCGATTCGGGCGAGGTGGATATTCATCCCGAAATGTGGCTGCCCAACCTCGACAATCTGGTGAAGAAGTATGTGGACGATGCCGGCACGGTTGCCATCAGTCCCATCGGTGTGCCGGCATGGCAAGGCATATGCGCAACCCGCGAAACCGCCGACAAATTTGGCATTCGCGACATTTCGGACCTCACCGACCCGCGCAAAACTGCCGCGTTGGACACTGATCGGGACGGACATGGGGAACTGTGGATTGGCGCGGAGGGTTGGTCCTCGACGGCTATCGAGCGTGTCCGCGCCAACAGCTATGGCTATGCCAAGACAATGACATTGCTGGAGACGCCGGAGGATGTCGGAATGGCGGCTGTCGATGCCGCGGTCGCCACGGCTCATCCGATGGTGTTTGCCTGCTATGCACCGCATCACGTGTTTGAGCTGCACGACATTGTCCGGCTTACCGAGCCGCCTTTTGACCCGGCAAAGTGGAAGATCGTGCTGCCTTCCGAGGACCCGCTCTGGGTCTCGAAGTCCAGCGCGCCAGTGTCATGGGATACCGCACATTTCCATATCGCTTACGCCACCTCACTGCGCAAAAAATATCCGAAGGTGGTCGAGTTCCTGGAACGGGTCGCGCTCAAGCCCGAAGACGCCGCGAAGATGAGTTATGCGCTCCAAGTGGAGCGTCAGGATCCTTACGAGTACGCCAAACAATGGGTTGCTGCACAGGGCGCTCGGGTGAACGGGTGGGCAAATCCATGAACGGCAAGCTGATGATCGCGGGACGCGCCATTCTCCAGCGGCGCTCCCTGACGGCAATTGTCGCGGCAGCGTTCGGTCTTGTCGCAGTGGCGGCGCTGGCTGCGGGAACACAGGTTTTCGATCCGAAAACCCGCAAATGGGTGGACTACGACCGCACCAAGGCACGCAAATACTATGCCGCGCACAATGAAGTGCCGGAGGCGTTTCGGCCGCAGATGGTCAAGTTCCGCACCGCGGAAGTGCCCGGAACGATCATCATCGATGGCAACCAGCATTTTCTCTATCTTGTGCAGCCGGGTCAGCGGGCCATGCGCTACGGTATCGGCGTCGGCCGGGAGGGATTTGGATGGGCCGGAATCGTGCGCGTCGGCCGCATGGCGGAATGGCCGACCTGGACACCCCCGGCCGAAATGATCGCTCGTGATCCGAATGCGGTCAAACATGCGGGAGGCATGCCGGGAGGACCGGACAACCCGCTCGGCGCCAGGGCGCTCTATCTGTATGAGCGCGACCAGGACACGATCTACCGGATACACGGCACTCCGGAGCCCTGGACGATCGGGCTCGACGTGTCATCGGGGTGCATCCGGATGAGGAACGACGACATCACCGATCTCGCATCGCGCGTCAAGGTTGGAGCCAAGGTCATCGTTCTCATGCAGGGGGCGGCACTTTACAAGGGTGTGTAAGGCCGGGAAGCGGCATTCGGAGAGGGACCAAGCAATGTCGGCAAAACATGCAGTGAGAACGTCGATCCGGGCAACAACAATTGGATTTTTGGTGGGAACACTGAGCGCTTGTGTCAGCGCCCCGCCGCCGCCTCCCCAGGAACAGATGTCCAGGACCAAGGTCGAGACGGCCCCGGCGGACCTTCAGCTTCTTTGCGCCGACGCGGCCGCCAAGGCGAGCGGCGTCGACAGCACGAAGATACTTCCGGTTTCGTCGAGCAAGATCGATCCCCAAACCTATCAGGTCGAGCTCGATGCCGGCGGCAAGAAGACAAGCTGCCTTGTCGATACCGAAGGCAATGTCAAATCGGTTCAGCCTGCCTGATCCGCTCTGGTCGAGGAATTTTGGGCGATCTGACGATTGCCGCGAAGCTGCCGTCGACTTCGGACGTGAGGTGGTGGCGATCAGCCGTGATGAAAGGCTCAGAAACCTCGAGAAAAAACCGGCCGACCGCAGCTTGCCTCAACCCGGCGGCATCATCGTGATTGGCAGGTTCGGGCATCCGCTGTACCATTCCTATGCCGGTCGTCGACGTGGCGTGTTCCGGCGAGGGAGAAACGTCCATGTTACGATCAATTTCGCTTGCGGTTTTCCTGGCGGTCGTTCCTGCGACAGCCTTTGCAAATTCGTGCCCGACCATCATGGCCGCGATCGACGCGGCGTTGCCGACCGCCACCCTCTCCGAGGCCGATATGACCAAAGTCAAGGAACTGCGCGCCCAAGGCGAGACATTGCACGCCGCCGGCGATCATGCAGGGTCAGAGGCCGCGCTCAACCAAGCCAAGACGATGCTCGGCATATAGCTGCGACGAACGCGGCTTTGCTGGCCGATCTTCTTGGCCGATTGCCGGGCTTTTGTTCGGCTGTCGACCGGTTAGAGCAATTCCAGGAAAAGTGTGAAGCGGTTTTCCGTCCGGAATTGCGCAAAAACAAAGAGATAGAGCGGTTCGGCGTTTCCGTGAAACGATGAAGCGCTCTAGGCATCGCGGCCTTGACCGGTTGAAACAGGCCGGGGCAGGAGTGGATCAGCCCAGTCCGATGCGCTTGGCGCCTTGCCGGAACACGGCTGCAGCGTCTTGCGAAGAACAGCGGAAAAATTTCGTGCCTCGTCAAGCCGTCCCGCCAGCGCAAGGCAGTGCGCCGCGATCGCCAGTCAGTTGCTTGGCAATCCAAAAAGCCTTCCGGCGGGCACGACGTCATTGATCCCGGCAAGCCGCAGACAATGCCAGGCCATGGCGTGGTTGCTGGACGTGACCGGCACGCCGATGCGCTGCTCGAGCCCGGCGGCCGCTTCGGCGATGCGCAGGCTGGTGCATGATATGAAGACCGCATCCACCCCCGGCGTGGCAGCCATCCGCTCGGCCGCGGCTTCGATCGATGTGGCCGAGATGCGGGCGGCGTCGCGATCGTCGCGCCGGTCGAAGGTCGCGACGGCTGATATGTCGACGCCGCGCCCGCTGAAATAGGCAACGAGGTTTTCATTGATCTGCGGCGCGTAGGGCGTCAGCAGGCCGATGCCTTTGACGTCGAGAGCCTTGAACGCCGCGAGCGCGGCGGTGACGGGTGTGGTGCAGGCGACATTTGGCCGTGCCTTCCTGATCTCCGCGAAAACCGCCTCTTCGCCGAGCGTCATCGTCGCCGAGGTACAGCCGAAGGCAACGACGTCCAGGGGAATGCTCGGCAAGATGAGGTCGACGGCCGGCGCGATCCTGGGACCGATGGCGCGCAAGGTCTCGGTCGTTATGTCGTTGTCGCTGAACACGCGGGATTCGTAGAAGGCGACACCGGACTGGCGCACGAGCGCGCGGAATTCATGCTCCAGGGTCTGATCCGTTGCCAGCACCACAAGGCCGATCGCCGCGCGCGACGCCAGACCGCCGTCGAGTTCCGATGGCAGCACGCCGAGATCAATCGGCCCGGAAGACGCAAGGCGCGTGGCGGCGAGGTTGGCAGACATGACGTTGTTGAGAGACATAGCGTTGTCGAAAGACATGGCGTTCCCTTTCAAAGTCGGTTCAAAGACCATTCATTGGAATGGCCGGCGTCCGGCCGGCGATCAGATCGGCGGTGATCCGGGCCGACCCGTGCGACATGGTCCAGCCGATGTGACCATGCCCGGTGTTGAGGAAGAGGTTGCGCAAGCGTTGCCGTCCGAAGGCGGGAAGATTGTTCGGCGTCATGGGCCTCAGACCCGCCCACATTTCCGCGCGATGGTAGTCGGCGCCCTCGGGGTAGAGGTCCTCGGCAACCCCTTTCATGAAGGCGAAATCGGCGGGCTTATGGCTGGTGTCGTAGCCGGCGAACTCCGCCGTTGCGGTGACGCGGATACGGTCGCCGAAGCGCGAGATGGCAACCAGATTGTGCTCGTCGACGGAGGCGATGGTCGGCGGCAGCGGACGATTGCCGATCGGGATCGTCAGCGAATAGCCCTTGATCGGGTAGATCGGCAGTCGAATGCCGATCTTTCTTGCCAGAACAGGACTGTGGCTCCCGAGCGCAAGCACATAGGCATCACCCTTGAAAGGCTCCTTGTCGGTGAGCACCTGCGCGACAGCGTCGCCGGTCGTTTCGATACCGGTGATCTTCGTGCCTGTGTGGATGGCGCCGCCGCGGGCGATAATCTTGGCGGCGAGGGCCCTGGTGAACTTTGCCGGGTCGCCGGTCTCGTCGGTCGGGCAATAGATGCCGCCGGCAATCTTGTCCTTGGCGGACGCCAGAGACGGATCGAGCGCGACGACCGCGTCTCGGTCGAGCACCTTGATCTCTTGTCCGTCCGACTGCAGCAGCTTCATATGCTCGACACCATTGTCGAGCGCTTGCTGGTTGCGGTGGAAATAGACGATGCCGCGATCGTTACGGTCGTAGTCGATTTGCTCGTCGGCAACGACCTCGCGCAGCACTGCCTGCGAGTAGGCGGCGAGGCGATGCTTGAGCAGCGTGTTGCGCCGCGCCTTGGCGGCCGTGCATTCCATGAGAAACAACCAGGACCACGTATAGAGCCGCGGATCCGCCGAGAACTTGAAGCGCAGCGCCTGGTCCTTGAGCACCAGCGATTTCAGCAAGGTTATCGGCGCCCTGGGGGACGACCAGACAAAGGAATGGCCTGGCGCGATCATACCGGCATTGCCCCAACTCGTTTCAGCGGCGACCTGCGCATTGCGTTCAATGAGCGCGACGTCGTGACCGTCGTTTTGCAGTTGATAGGCTGTCGTGACACCAACGACGCCGCCACCCAGCACCACTATGCGCATGACGCCTCCGGAAATCACAAAGTGAGTACACTTTAGAAGGTTGGTTGGAATTCACAAGAGGCCTGAAGAGATGGGCGAGGCGACGAAGCTGCCGATCTCCCCCCATGCGGCCCCATGCGGGGGAGATCGGCTGTTCCGCCGCTCACGCTCGTTCCGCCTCGCTGTGTTCCTCTTCCCCGCTCTCCGCGATGGTCCTCCTACGCGGTAGTGCCGAAAAAGATCCGCGCTAAGCCACGCGCGGCCACCTCCATTGCATGCGCCGAACTCAGCGTGATGTGCTTTTCGACCAGGGCTGCCCCGCCCGCGGCATCGCGACGGCGCAGGGCATCAATGATCGCCTCATGCTCCTGGTAGCTGTGGCTGCGGCGCGGCATGGACTCCAGATCGATGCGCCGGAAAAAGCGAATCCGCGAACATAGGCCCTCGAGCGCATTGACCATCTGCGCATTCTTCGACAATTGCGTCAGGGCCATGTGGAAACTTTCATCGGCAACGGCAACCTTCACCCACGACCCTTCACCCTTCAGGCTGCTATGCTTGGTCCATGCGTCGACCGTCGCCTGGATCTCGGTGTCCGTTGCCCGCTCACAGGCCAGGACGAATGCGGCCCGCTCGATCGCCGCGCGGAGTTCGTAGAGATCGCGCACGGCTTCCGGCGTGAGTTCGCGGGCATAGAATCCCTTGTTCGGAACGGACGCCACGAAGCCGTCGCGCTGCAATCTGTTGAGAGCCGCGCGCACCGGCGTGCGACTTACGCCAAGTTCAGTCGCGAGTTCGACCTCGTTGATCTTCTCTCCCGGCCGGAAACGATAGTCGATCGCGAATTCCTTGATCGCCGCGTAGACCCGATCGACACTGTCCGCAGCGCGGACGATGCGCTCTCGCTCCTTTGCGCGCGTTTGGACTTTTACCCCGTTATTGACGTCATTCCTGGGGTTCGTTGTCATCCTGTCCTCATGCCTCCGCACGCAGCTGAAGCACGCGTCTGAAGAGGCCCATGCGACGCGCTTTATTTTTTTGTATGCATGTCATTACCCCTTTTTGGCGACATGCATTAGCCTCCCGAGAAGGTCAGCTCCGATAAGATACATAGCTGAGTCGTAAAGTGCACTCAGTTATCCGCACCGAGAGGGGCCCGGGCGAGGATCGCGGCCACGATCGGTTGTAGTGTCAGACGGAGGCATGGCTCGGGCTCATTCGCTTCACAAGCACCATCCCGACCTGGGATGGATCAGCCCAGCCCAATCCTTCTCGCCCCTTGCCGGAACATGGCCTCGGCGCCCGGCTCGAAGCGGAAGGTGCCGATAAAATCATCGGCGCAGTAGTTCGGCAGCGTCTTGCGCAGCGCGGCGGAAAAGTTTCGCGCTTCGTCAAGCCGTCCCGCCAGCGCGAGGCAGTGGGCCGCGATCGCCAGGATGATGGCATGGGCATTGGGACGGGCGGCGGCTTTCAGCGCCCATTCGGCAGCCTCGTCGAACTGGCCGAGCCGGACATGCGCCATCGCCCTGGCCCCCAGCATGCCGAACAGCAGCGGATCGAACGGGCTCAGATGGCGCGAATGGTCGGATGAACCGATCGCCGCTTTTGGGTCACCCGACTGCGAGTGTACAAACGAAAGTGCGTAGTGGCCAAGCGCGAAGTTCGGGCTGAGGTCGACGGCCCGCTCCAACTCGATGAGGGATCCGTCCTGCTCGCCGCGCAGCCACAGAGCCCGGCCCATGGCCCAGTGGGCGGCCGGATTGTGGTCATCGACCAGAAGACTTTGGCCGGCGGTTTCGAAGGCCAGCGCGCTTTCCCTGTCGCGGTCTCCCCAGCGCTGAAAGGCGTTTTGCCAATGGGTGAAGGACAGGCCGGCATAGGCACGGGCGAAGGTCGGATCGAGCTTCAGGGCCATGCCGAAGAAATGCCGGGCCTGTTCGTTTTCCGTGCGGGTGAAGCGATACATGTGCCAGAGGCCGCGATGGTAAGCCTCCCAGGCATTCAGCGAGTTGGGCGCTTTCAGCAAGGCGCGGTTGCGCTCGACCATCTCGATTTCGGCCGAGATCGACGAGACAATGCTGTTGCCGATATCGTCGAGGACGGCAAAGATATCGTCGGGCTTGCGCTCGAACGTCTCGGCCCAGACGATCCTGACCGTGCGAACCTCGACAAGTTCGACTGAGACCACGACGCGGCCTGCCTGGCTGCGCACGGTGCCGGTGGCGACATAGTCGACGTTAAGCCGCCGGCCGGCGTCTTCGGGCGCGATGTTTTTTTCCGCCAGCGCAAAGACCGAGCCGCGGGCGATGACGAAGAAGTCCCTGAGCTTGGCCAAACGGGTGATGATGTCGTGGGTGAGGCCATCGGCTAATCCACCGCGAGAGGGGCCACCGCGAGCACTGCCGATGCCGGCTTCCTCGATGAAAGGCATCACGGCAAGCGAAGCCTTCTGCAATGCAGCAGTATCGGGATGGGGAAGCACAATCGACGCCTGGGGGGCCGCGGGCAGAAGTGCCGGTCGCGCCCAGAGCGTCGCGGCAGGTCGTTCGCTGCGGATCGTCCGCCATGCCTCACGAACGGGACTGAAATCCAGATCCTCCGAAGCAAACAGCTGCTCCGCGGAAGCGAGATGTTCCTCGCACGCGCCGATCTGGCCGCGCCGTGCAAGCCCTGCCAGAAGAGCCGCATGCGCGCGCCCGTCGAACGGATTAAGTTCCACCCACTTTTCCAGATGCGGAGAGGTTTCGTCGGCATCTGCCGGGAGATTGTTGACGAGATGTTCCAGGACGGCGGCATGGCATGATCTGAACCGGCGGCGTTGCGCGATCAGCCAGCTGTTGAAATGCGGGCTGCGGTCGATCTCCAGCCCGTCGAGGAAATCGCCGACGAACAGGCCGGACAAGACCTGCAGCCGCTCCAGATCGAGCGTCTCGATTCCTTCAGCGGCGGCCGAGGCAATATCGATCGCGTCGACGAGACTGCCGCTGAGATCAAGCGCGACCGTATCGCCAGACGTCTCGATCCTGGCGGGGTCGTCGAGAATGCTTCTGAGCTTGCTGAGGCACCAGCGAAGCTCGCCCCTCGGATCGTTCGGCACGTCCCACAAGAGCTCGCACAGACGGCTGCGTCCGACGGCATGCGGCGCTAGCGCCAGATAGGCGAAGAGCGCGCGCAGCTTGCGCGATGCCGGCAGTTGCACGACGGCACCGTCGCGCATGATCGTCAGCGGCCCGAGCAGCCGCACGGACAGCCCGGCCGTTGCGCCGCCCAGGCTCGATCGAGCGGATTCCACGTGCGTTTCCACGCTTGCTCCCACGCTGGCCTATCGCCCTCTGCTTTATCACTGAAAGCGATAGAGTGCATCCGGCAACGAATTTTCCGCGCCGGACGCCGGCACTGCCGCTTTCCGAGCCGGCAAAGGCACCTTACCGCGGTAAGGTCTCGAAACCTCGCTGCCCAAGCCGCCGGTTTGTAACCGGCTCGTGACGACAACTCGTGACAATAACAAAAAGAGGAGAACAGCCATGTTGTATCAGCAAAAAATCAGGACCACGGCCGGCCGCGGCCGCCTGTTCGACAGTATTCTCGACACCGTCGGCGATACGCCGGTGATCAGGATCAACAATCTCGGCCCCGATGGTGTGACGATCTATGTGAAGGCCGAGTTCTTCAATCCGGCGGCGTCGGTGAAGGACCGGCTGGCGCTCAACATCATCGAGGAGGGTGAGCGCAGCGGCGCCCTGAAGCCGGGCCAGACCGTCGTCGAGGCGACCAGCGGCAACACCGGCATCGGGCTGGCCATGGTCTGCGCGCAGAAGGGCTATCCGCTGGTGGTGACGATGGCCGACAGTTTCTCCATCGAGCGCCGCAAGCTGATGCGCATGCTGGGCGCCAAGGTGGTGCTGACGCCGCGCGCCCAGAAGGGTTTTGGCATGTACAACAAGGCGGTGGAGCTGGCGCAAGCCAATGGCTGGTTCCTGGCCCGCCAGTTCGAGACCAAGGCCAATGCTGCCATTCACGAGGCGACGACGGCGCGCGAAATCATCAACGACTTCGCCGGATCGCGGCTCGACTGCTTCGTCACCGGCTACGGAACCGGCGGCACCGTCGTTGGTGTCGGGCGCGTGCTGCGCCGCGAGCGTCCGGAGATCCGAATCGTGCTGGCCGAGCCCGCCAACGCCCAGCTCATCGGCAGCGGCAAGGCACAGGAGCGCGGCGCCGACGGTGCGCCCGCCGCCAGCCATCCGGCTTTCGAGCCGCACCCGATCCAGGGCTGGACCCCGGATTTTATCCCCAACGTGCTGCAGGAGGCGGTCGACGCCAGCCTCTACGACGAGGTGGTGCCTGTCCCCGGGCCCGAGGGCATCAAATGGGCCAAGGCACTGGCGCAAAAGGAAGGGATTTTCACCGGCATCTCCGGCGGAGCCACTTTTGCCGTGGCACGCCAGATCGCGGAAAAAGCCGCACCCGGCTCGGTGATCCTGTGCATGCTTCCCGACACCGGCGAACGCTACATGACGACGCCGCTGTTCGACGGCATCGAAGCCGAGATGGACGCGGAGGAGACGGCCCTTTCGCGCTCGACGCCGGGCTGCCAGTTCCCGGCCGAGTAGCGGGAGAGGGAGAAACCACCATGGACGCGACGCCAAAATCCTCCGGCATGGCTTTCGAAGAAACGCTCGACATGCGCCGCCTGCAGCAGGGGAAGTGCGTGCCAATCGCCACCGTGTCCAGCCGGATGCTCGCCGTCACCGAGGAAATGCGCACGGTCATGGATTTTGCGCGAAACGTCCTGGAGGGCGACGGCCTGGGGCCTGATGCCTGCGATTTCATGTTCGGCAATCCGCAGGAAACGCCGTTGCGTGGATTTGTCGATGCATTGATCCGCCACGTCGAGCCACAGGATGTTCACTGGTTCGGTTATAAAAAGTACGATGCGCTGGCGCGCGAAACGGTGGCCCGCTCGCTCAGCCAGGCGCGAAGCCGGAACTACAAGCCAGACGACATTGCGATCACCGCGGGAGGGTTCGGCGCGATAGCGGCTGCGCTGCTCGCCGTGCTCGAGGTGGGAGAGGAGGTCATCTATCCGCGTCCCGGCTGGTTCGCCTATGGTGCCCAGATTCGCGGCGCGGCAGGGACACCCGTCGCCGTCGATCTAGCACCGGGAACCTATGACCTCGATCTCGAAAGGATTGAGGCAGCGATCACCCCGCGCACCCGCGTGGTGGTGGTCAACACGCCGCACAACCCGACCGGCCGCATCTTTCCCCGTGCTCAACTCGACGCGCTCGCCGACAAGCTCGCGGCCGCGTCCGAAAGATTTGGCAAGGTGATTTATCTCCTTGCCGACGAGCCCTATGCGCGACTGGTGTTTGACGGCCATGCGCATATCAGTCCGGCCGAGAGCTACCCGCACACGCTGATCGCCTATTCCTTCGGCAAGACCTTGCTCGCGCCCGGCGAGCGCCTGGGCTGGCTCGCACTCGGGGCGGACATGCCCGAGGCCGATCGCATACTGTTGCGCGAGGCTGTCGACATAGCGCAGGTTTCGCACGGTTGGGCTTTCGCCGGCCGTACCCTGCAGCGGGCACTGCCTGATCTCGAGAAGCTCAGCATAGATGTCGCAGCCCTCGCGCGGCGCCGCGATCGCATGGTCGAAGGCTTGAGGGCAGCGGGATACGACCTGCCGGTGCCTGAAGGTACCTTCTATCTCATTCCACGCTCCCCAATACCGGACGACATGGCCTTCGCGGCACGCCTCGCAACTGACGGTGTCTGGGTGCTGCCCGGCAGCGTCGCCCAATTGCCTGGACGTCTGCGGATCAGTTTGACTGCAAACGACGGCATGGTGGAGCGCTCTTTGCCCGTCTTTGCGCGAGCGATCCGGGAAGTCGCAGCCTAACTCCTGGCGAGCAGGAGCTCACACAAGGGCTTCTGGTCCATCGCTTGAGCGATGGCTGGCGGCCGTTGCAATCGACTGCTGAATGCCAAATTAATAGGTCCTGATCCTAGTCAGGGATGCTTCAGCCCATCGCAAAACCTTCGCGGTCACGCCGGAATATCTGGAATCGACGCCGCGCGGCCTCGCCTCCGGGCACTGGCTGCATGATTACGGCTTGCAAACGTCACGCGGTTTCCGGGCGCTGAAGGTATGGATGGCGCTGAAGGAGCACGGCATCGAGAAGTTTGGCCGCCTGATCGACCGGAACATCGCTCAGGGACATTATCTCAGCACGCTGATCGAGGCCGAGCCGCTGCTGGAACTCGTCGCGCCACCGAGCATCAACATCGTCTGTTTTCGCTACCGCGGCGACGAGACGTCGGGCGAGCGACAGAAGGCGCTCAACACCGAGATCATGCTGAGGCTGCAGGAAGAAGGCATCGCCGCCCTTTCGGACACGACGGTGCATGGCCAGCATTGCCTCAGGGTGGCGATCAACAATCACCGTACCCGGCGCGAGGATCTAGACCTGCTGGTGCGGGAGACAGTGCGCCTCGGACGTGAGATATCAAGGTCCGGCGTGGCTCTCCCTTCTCCCCTTGTGGGAGAAGGGAAGACCCGCGATCACGCGTCGAGCCAGACCTTCTCGAAATGCTGCTCGAGCGACTGGTGCTGCTCACAGCCATGCACGCCCTTGCGATAAGTCCGGTAGACCGAGCGCCAATAGGGCTGAATGATGATGCCGGAGTCGCGCAAATTCTGTTCGATCTTGGCCATGATCTCCTTGCGGGCGCCGGCGTCGGGTGTGGCCAGCGCCTTGTCGAGCAAGGCGTCGAACTCCGGATTTGCATAGGCGCTCTCGTTCCAGGCAGCGCCCGATCTGTAGGCCAGAGCCAGCACCTGAACGCCCAGTGGCCGGCCGAGCCACTCGGTGCAGGAGAAAGGATATTTGCTCCAGTCGTTCCAGAACGTCGCCGCCGGCAGCACGGTGCGTTTGACCTTCAGTCCGGCGTCGCGCATCTGCGCGGCGATGGCATCGCCGGTGTTCTTCTGCCAGTCGACATCGACGGATATCAAGTCGTATTCGTGGTCGGACTTGCCGGCCTCGGCAAGCAGCGCCTTGGCTTCGTCGACATTCCGCACGGCCGGGCCGATATCGGCATATTCGGCGTGCATCGGGCCGACATGGTGGTTCTCGGCCGGCTTGCCGCGGTCGTCCATGCCGATCTTCAGGATCGCGCTGTTGTCGACGGCGAGCTGGGCCGCCCGACGCACCCTGATGTCGTCATAAGGCGGATTGCCGACGTTGAAGCGGGCGACGATGGTCGAGCCGGTGGCAAGCTCGGAATTGCTTAGATCCATGGCGTCCGTTTGCGAAACCGTATCGGCGGCGGTTTCGTGGTTGGTGTCGATCTCGCCCGATTCAAAAGCCGAGAACATGGCGTTGGGATCGGAGCCGTAGTCGACCCATTGGATGCCGTCGAGATAGAAGTCGCCTTTCCACCACGGCTTGTCCTTGCGGCGGACCTCGGCGCCGACCTCGGCGTTCCATGCCACCAGTTCGCAAGGTCCGGTGGTGATCGCCAGTGCCTTCAGCGGATCGCCGTCGCCATCGTAGCTGCGGTGCATGATCAGCGCCGGATAATCGGCCATGCCGGCAATCAGCGATATGTCGGGCTTCGGCAAATTGAGCCGGACGGTAAAGTCATCGACACGCTCGATGCCGCCGTCGACCGGTTTCTTGGTAGCGGCGTCGACCAGCGCGCCCATGCGCTCGGCGACCGAATTGCCGGCGACGCCGGCATCGCACCAGCGCGTCAGATTGTGGACGACGTCGTCGGCGTTGAAGGTATCGCCATTCGACCAGGTGATGCCCTTGCGGACATGCAGCGTGAGCACGCGGGCGTCGTCGCTGGTCTCCCAGCTCTCGAGCAGCCACGGCTCGAAGGTGAAATCGCGGTTCCAGCGCACCAGATACTCGTTGCACTGACGGGCGACATTGGACATTTCGACGCCGTCGAAAGTGCGCGGGTCCTTCCAGCCCTTGACGTTCATGGCGACGCGCAAGACGCCGCCGCGCCTCGGCTCCTCGGCCGCCCTGGCCGGGGAGGGCGCAAGGCCGCCCAGCGCCAGCGCGCCGGCGGCGCTGACGCCAAGCGCTGCCATGGTGGCGAGATATTCGCGCCGGTTCATGCCGCCTTTCTTGAAGCCGTCGGCGACGGGCTCGGCCTGCGGATGCAACGCTCTGTCGGTCAGCATGAATTTCATCGTCGATCCTTCCTGTCGGCGCCCGGTCGACCGCTTCGCGGGGGCGGATGCGGTTGCCGGGCGCCTTTGGTCATAGGCGATGATAGTGCGGGCTTCAGCGAAGAAATGTTCGCATTTCCGCAGTTGTTGTGCGCTGTTCCGCAGACGGAAGGGTCCCCCTCATCGCGGCTTCCCTACAACCAGCCGCCCTTGCCGAGCGTGGCGATGGCGGCGACGATGCGGGTGAACGCTTCGCCGGCCCGCGGCACGGTTTTGCGGGCGCGCAGGAAGCTATGCACGAGGCGCGGCTCTTCGTGCCACCAGGCACGGCCGCCGGCGGCGAGGATGCGGTCACGATAGGCCTCGCCGTCCGATGACAGCGGATCGCATTGCGCGGTGACGACGACCGTCGGCGGCAGGCCGGAGAAGTCGCTGTCGCGCAGCGGCGCGAAGGTCGGGTCGTCTGGCGACTGTGCCTTGCCGGAGCGGACCTGGCGATAGAATCCGATGTCGCTGAGCGTCAGCAGCGGCGCTTCGGCGTGCTCGACATAGGAGCCGGCGCTCTCATCGCCGCCCAGCTCCGGATAGATCAGCACCTGGCCGATTGCGTGGCGAGGATGATGGCGTGCCGCATGCGCCACCCCAGCGGCAAGATTGCCGCCGGCGCTCTCACCGCACAGCACGATCGGCAGGCCCTCTGTGTCAGCCGCCCATTCGAACACCGCCAGCGCATCGGCGAAGGCGGCCGGATGCAGATGTTCGGGCGCCAGCCGGTAGTCGGCGGACAGCACCGCAAAGCCGGTGCCGGCGCAGATCTCGGCGCAGATATCGTCATGGCTGTCGAGCCCGCCAAGCACGAAGCCGCCGCCGTGATAATAAACGACCATCGCTTGCGGTGCCTTGCCCGCCAGTTGGTAGCGCCGGATCGGGATCGCATGATCGCCGGCGGCAACCGCGCTGTCGCTGGCTTCGACGCCTGCGGGAGTGCCCGCGTGGAACGCCCGGCACATCGCGTCGTAGACCGCCCGCTGCTTGTCGACCGGCAGGTCTATTTCGGGCGGATACCATGCGTTGACCCGGTCGATATAGGCCCACAGCGCCGGGTCGAGCAGTGTCGCGTATTTTCCCCGTTTTGCTGTCTCGGGCTTTTCGGCGTCGCTGACCATTGCCATCCGGTCCCACCAAATCCGCTGGAAGCGTCAGAGCTCGTCGTAGAGCCGGGCCGCGTTTTCGTAGGTGAAGCGCAAAGGCACGGCACCCACGACCTGCCATGCATCGACGGTCTCGCCTGCGATCAGGCGGCAGGCGCCGTCGGTGGTGGTGACGGCGCCGCCATAGAGCCGGTTGGCAAGGTTGAGGATGGCAGTCTGGTGCATCGCCGTGCTGCCGCTGCCGCAGGCATCCTTGACCAGCAGCACCCGAAAGCCTGATGACACCGCATCCCTGACGGTGGCGTCGATGCAGGCCTCGGTCCACACGCCGGCAACGACCAGCCACTCGATGCCTTCGGCCTTGAGCCGGCCGGCTGCAGGGCCTGCACCGAAGGCGCTGGCCTCAGTCTTGACCAGCATCATCTCGCCGGCGACCGGCGCCACTTCCGGACAGATCGCGGTCAGCGGATCGTCCTTGTCGGAGAAAGCCGACCTGCCATTCGCATCGACCGGATGGAACCGCCGCGCCTCCCTGGTGAGATCGACGATATAGGCCGAATGGTAGAGCAGCACATCGTTGGCCCGCGCCGCCGCCTGCAGACGCTGGACATTGGCGAGAATGCCGGCAAAACCCTCGACCAAATAGCGCCTGTCCTGCCGATGCTCCTCCTGGAGGTCGACGAACACCGCGGCCACCGTGCCGCGCTCGATCGAGACCGGGCTCTTCATTCGGATACCTGAACTTCGTCATTCCAGGGCGAAGCAGCCGCGAAGCGGCGTCGCGAAGACCCTGGAATCCATGCCGTTACCTCTAGCGAAGAGTGCAGCGGAACAGAGTTCTGCCCCGTCTCGAAGTCTAGATGTAGCGGCATGGATCCTAGGGTCTGCGCCGCGTCGCTGCGCTCTTTGCTCCGCCCTAGGATGACGAAAGCATGAGCGCTGCGGCTAGTTCCGTACGTTTGCGATACCGCACCGCGGCCAGAGGTGGCTGCTGGGGTCAAACTTGTTTCTCCAGAAAATCGTCCTCATAGGGAAAGCGCGACAGAAGCTCGGTGCCGGTCTCAGTGATCAGTATCTCGTCCTCGAGCTTGACACCCTCGCGTCCGCCTTTCTCGCCGATATAGCTCTCGACGCTGACCACCATGCCGGGCACGACAAAACCGTCGCGGCCATAGGTCTCGTAGTCCATGGCGTGCGCGATGAACGGCGTCTCGCCATGCATGCCGACGCCGTGCATGACAGAGGTATAGCGCTGGTCGACGAAGCGGTCCGGGATCTTCCAGGCCTTTTCGGCAATCTCGCGAAACGCCATGCCGGGTTTCACGATCGAGATGTTGTGCTGAACCTGGTCGTGGGCCATGCGGTAGAGCGATTTCTGATAATCCGTCGGCTTGCCCGGCTCACAGCGGAAGGTGCGCGAGAAGTCCGAATAGTAGCCGTAGCAGCCGATCGTATCGGTATCCAGCGCCAAAAGTTCGCCCGGCCTGATCTTGCGGCCGCTCGCTTCGTTGAACCATGGGTTGGTGCGCTGGCCGGAGGTCAAGAGCCGGGTTTCGATGAACTCGCCGCCCTGGCGGATCACCTCGTGATACATGATGGCGAACAGGTCGTTTTCGGAAACACCGGGCTTGATCGCCTCGCGCACCGCATAGACGGCGGCCTCGGCGCCGGCCATCGACACCTGCAGGCATTTTACTTCTTCGGGCGTCTTGACCGCCCGCACGGCGAGGATTTCGCCTTGGCAATCCCTGACCTCGCAGCCGCGCTTTTCCAGCGCCAGCGCCTGCAGATGGCCGCAGCGGTCGAGGCCGAGCTTCATCGAGCCGCCGCCATGCGCCTTGAGCAGTTCTGCGATCTCGTCGGCGAAGGGACCCGCTGTTTCGTCGTCGCGGCCCGACACCGAGGACCACACCAGCTTGGAAGGACGCGCCTCGTCGATCGTGTCGAGCACCATCGAGACATGGTAGCTCTGCGGATATTCGAACAGCACGATCGGCCCTTCGGTGGGGATGAAGAAGTAGCGGGTCGAGTTGCGCAGGAAATAGCCGAACATGTTGCGCGAGCCGGTGGCGTAGCGCTGGTTGTAGGGATCGAACAGCACCACGCCGCCATAGCCGGCCTCGCGCATCCAGGCGCGCAGTTTCGCCAGCCGCCCCTTGCGCAGCGCGTCGGCGTCGATGAAGGACGGCTCGGTATCGGACAGCCACATGCCGCCGGCCGGATCGGCCGCCGCCGGGTGGCGCATACGGTCCTTGAAGTCGACGTCCTCGGTGCTGTCGGGGTCGAAAACGACAATGCTCATGGGTGCCTCCTGGAAACGGGGAAGATGAGCCATGCCTTGCGCAGAGGCTGTGCGGAATCCCGCAGGTGTTGTGCCGGATGCCGCTTGAAGTCGTCCGTAGCGCTCTACGGCGCCCCCCTCTGTCCTGCCGGACATCTCCCCCTCAAGGGGGGAGATCGGCCGTCATCGCCGCTTTCGCGAATTTCGCCCGTCGCAGGAGGAGCGGAGCATCGAAGCTGCCAATCTCCCCCCTTGAGGGGGAGATGCCCGGCAGGGCAGAGGGGGGCGCTGTCCCGCCAACGTCCGAGAGGACCTAGCGCCTCCGCGCCACCTTCGGCGCGTGCCCATGCTCCTCCCGAAATGCCCGCGCAAAACTCGACATCGAGGCGAAGCCGCAGGCGAGCGCCACGTCGCGCACCATCAGCGTCGAATGCGCCAAGAGATCGGCGGCGCGCTTCAGCCGCAGGCGGCGGTAATAGCCGTTGGGCGAGATGCTGAGCTCGGAGCGGAAATTCCGTTCGAGCTTGTCGGAGGAGACGCCGAGCCTCGCCGCCAGCTCCGCCATGCCGAGCCGCTCCTCCACCGCATCCTCCATGATGGCGATGGCAGACAGCACCAGCTCGTTCTGGACACCGGTGCGCAAGCGCAGCGGCATCAGCTTGCGGTCGACGCTGGAGCGCAACGGGCTGTGCACGAACCATTCGGCGACGCCGGCCGCCAGCTCGGCGCCATAGTCTGATGTGATGATCTCCAGCATCATGTCGAGGCTGCCGACGCCGCCGGCCGAGGTGAAGCGCTTGCGGTCGATGACGTAGAGATCGCGCCTCAGCTCGATATCCGGAAACGCTTCGGTGAAGGCCGCCTGGCTGGTCCAGTGCAAGGTGCACGCATGGCCGTCAAGCAGGCCGGCCCGCGCCAGGAAGAAGGCGGCATCCGCCACCGCGCCGATATGGGCGCCGCCGCGCAGGCTTTTGCGGATCCAGCTCACCGCATCGTCGGCGACGAGATGATCGGCATTTCCGCCCGAGCAGACGACAATGCGATCGACCTTCGGCGCATCACCGGCGAAAAAGCCGGGCTGGATGACGACGCCGTTCGAGGCCTCGACCGGGCCTTCGGCGGCACCGACGATGATCCAGCGGTAGCAATTTTTCTTCGCCAGCACATTGGCGGCGCGCAAAGGCTCGATCACCGAGCTGAACGCCATCATCGGAAAGCCGGGGAAGACCAGGATGGCGAAGGTGAGCGGGGTGTCGCTTGCCGTCGGTTGGTTGCGTTGTCGGTTGTTCATAGCTTCCGGAGCCAGGCAGCAAGGTGGATCAAGAAGCTACAATTCTGCCAGATGGCGCCAAGGTCAACGGAATTGAATGTAAGACACAAGATGCAGAACAAGCGCCGCTCGTTGGCGATCCTTCACGCCCCCTCTGTCCTGCCGGACATCTCCCCCACAAGGGGGGAGATCGGCAGCTTCGCCGTCCCGTCCGTGTTTCAGCGTTGGGGGTTGGCGAAAGCGCAAGATGACGGCCAATCTCCCCCCTCGTGGGGGAGATGCCCGGTAGGGCAGAGGGGGGCACTGTCCCGCCGACGTCTCGCAAGGTTCTTGTTGCTGCCCTCAGCTCGCCAGCGCCTGATCCAAATCCGCAATCAGATCATCGCCATCCTCGATCCCAGCGGACAACCGCACCAGCGAATCGGAAATCCCGATCTCGGCGCGTTTTTGCGCCGGGATGGAGCCGTGCGTCATCAGCGCCGGGTGCTCGATCAGGCTTTCGACGCCGCCGAGGCTTTCGGCCAGCGTGAACAGTTGCGTGTGCTCGAGGAAGCGTTTTGTGCCGGCGAGGTCGCGGTCGAGCTCGACCGTTATCATGCCGCCGAAAGCGTGCATCTGCCGCTTGGCGATGGCGTGCTGCGGATGGCTGGGGAGGCCGGGATAGATGACCCGGCGGATGTCGGGGCGGCTTTCCAGCCAGTGCGCGATCTTCTGGCCGTTCGACGAATGGCGCTCCATCCTCAGCGCCAGCGTCTTGAGACCGCGCAGCGCCAGAAAGCTGTCGAACGGCCCGGATATGGCGCCGATGGCGTTCTGCAGAAACTTCAGCTGGTCGGCGAGATCCTTGTTGTCGCCGACCACGGCGACGCCGCCGACCATGTCGGAATGGCCATTGAGGTATTTGGTCGTTGAGTGGACTGATATGTCGATGCCGAGTTCCAGCGGCCGTTGCAGATAGGGGCTGCAAAAGGTGTTGTCGGCGATCGAGAGCACGCCCCTGCGCTTGGCCAGTGCGGCCACCGCTTCGAGGTCGACGACACGCAGCAGCGGGTTGGTCGGCGTCTCGACCCAGAGCATTTTGGTTTCCGGGCGGATCGCCGCCTCGACCGTCGCAAGATCGGTGAAGTCGACGAAGTCCACCTGCAGGTTTGCCGAGCGTTTGCGCACCCGCTCCAGCAGCCGGAAGGTGCCGCCATAGATGTCGTCGGTGGCGACGACATGCGCGCCGGAATCGAGCAGCTCGAAAATGGTGGCGATAGCCGCCAGCCCCGAAGCGAAGGCGAAGGCGGCTGTGCCACTTTCGAGGTCGGCCACCGCGCGCTCGAAGGCGAAGCGGGTCGGATTCTGGCTGCGCGCATATTCAAAGCCCTTGTGCACGCCCGGGCTCTGCTGGCCATAGGTCGAGGTCGCATAGATCGGCACCATCACCGCGCCGGTCGTCGGGTCGTGGCTCTGGCCGCCATGGATCGTGCGCGTCGAGAAGGCCAGACGGTTCCTGCCCGATACGGTTGCTTTGATGGTCATCGGGCGCGCCTCAGATGGTTGATCAGGTCGATGCGGGTTATCAGCCCGATGAACTCGTCGCCGTCGAAGACGATGGCGACTTCGTTGCGATCGAAGACCGGCAGCAGCGCGTCGAGCGTCTGGCTGGCCTGCAGCGTGTGCAGGGTGGAGGTCATCGCCGTGCGCACAGGGGCTTTGAAGCGGTCCCAGCGGCTGTCATAGGGGCCTTCGACGTGGGCGAGGATATCGCTTTCGTCGACGATACCGACGAGCTTGCCCTCATCCAGCACCGGCAATTGCGAGACATCCGAACGGCGCATGCGGCCATAGGCGTTGAGCAGGCTTTCGTCGGGGCCGACAAACACGGTGTCGCCAGTGCGGTGCGAGCGCATCACCAGATCGCGCAGATCGCCATGCTGCTCCTGCTCGGCAAGGCCCTGCTCGGCCAGCCAGAAATCGTCGAACACTTTCGACAGATATTTGTTGCCGCTGTCGCAGACGAAGGTGACGACGCGCTTCGGCACGGTCTGCTCGCGGCAATAGCGAAGGGCGGTCGAAAGCAGCGTGCCGGACGACGAGCCGGCGAGGATGCCTTCCCTGGAAAGCAGGTCGCGGACCGCCAGCATGCTCTGCTTGTCGGTGATCGAGTAGGCCTTTTTGACCAGCGACAGATCGGCATTGGGCGGGACGAAATCCTCGCCGATGCCTTCCACGGTCCAGCTTCCGGCCTCTGTCATCTTGCCGGTCTTGATCAGCGGCGCCAGCACCGAGCCGACCGGATCGGCGAGAATCATCTCGGTTTTCGGCGAGACCTCAGCGAAATAGCGGCCAAGCCCGGTCAGCGTGCCGCCCGAGCCGACGCCGACGACCACCGCATCGACGTCACCATCGAGCTGTTGAAAGATTTCCGGGCCGGTCGTGGTTTCGTGGGCCAGCGGATTGGCGGGATTGGCGAACTGGTTGGCATAGAAGGCGCCGGGCAGCTCGGCGGCGATCTTTTCGGCCATGTCCTGATAGTATTCCGCGTGACCCTTGCCGACATCGGAACGGGTCATGCGCACTTCGGCGCCGAGCGCGCGCAGATGCTGGATTTTCTCGCGCGACATCTTGTCGGGCACGACGAGGATGATGCGGTAGCCCTTGGGGATGCCGACCTGCGCGAGGCCGAGACCGGTGTTGCCGGCGGTCGCCTCGACGATGGTGCCCCCGCGCTTCAGCTTGCCCTGTTTTTCGGCGGCGGCAATCATCGACAGCGCGATGCGGTCCTTGATCGAGCCGCCGGGATTCTGGCTTTCAAGCTTGATGAACAGCCGGCACTTGCCGATATCGAATTTGGTCAGCTCGACGACCGGCGTCTGCCCGATCAGATCGAGAACCGATGCATAGGGCGGACGCAGGCGGGACAGTTCATCGTCCCGTGCCACGATCTTATGCTTGCTCATATCAGATGCTCCATGGTCAAGCGACCGCCTTGGGCAGGCTGTCAGCCTATCCTCTTTTCCAGCCGTTTGCAGTCTGAAAGAAGATAGATCGTGCCAATCCATTGGCCAGACGAGGAATGGGATTCCACGGCTGGAGGTGTGGGCCGCTCGCAAAAGGCTCCGGGACAGCGCCCCCCTCTGGCCTGCCGGCCATCTCCCCCCTCGAGGGGGGAGATTGGATGTCGCAATCGGTTTCGCCAATCTCAAACGTTGAAAGAATGGCGCGGTCAGCGAAGCTGCCGATCTCCCTCCTTGTGGGGGAGACGTCCGGCAGGACAGAGGGGGGCGCCGTAGAGCGCCGACCCACAGCCCTAACCCAGCAACCGCTTCCCCAGCCGCGCGCATTGGACGCGAATATCTGGAATGGCGTCGATCTCGAAGAAGGTGCCGCGTGTCAGCGGGCCGACCGCCAGTATCTTGGCCGATACAGTGCCGTCGCCGGCGATGACCTCGCAATTGTCTGATACGTCGAGGCCAAGGCGCAGCGGATCCGGCCGGGCCAGCCCGCGGTCGACCAGCGACCGCACCACGCTGTTCGAGGTGGTCGAGATGTCCCTGGCGATCCCGCTGCAATCGTAGATGCGGGCGATTTCGAACGTTTCGAGACGCTGCGTGTGTCGGGACTGGACCTGCACTGTGAATTCGTCGCCCGCCGTGATGTCGACGACGCGCCCGGCGACAAGCCGGATGCGTCCCTTTTGAACCGCCTCGGTGACACGGCCGTAGACTTCCGGCGCCATGCGATGGCGGTGGATGTCCCACCATGCCTTGGTGTGCTCGACAAAGCGGCGCTTGGCCGAGGACGGCCAGTTCTGCCAGATTTTCTGGTTGAAGGGCCTCAGGCCATCGACGACATCGCGCCAGTCGATGCCGGCTTTCTGGTTTTCCCGGATCAGGTCGCGGAACCAGCCGACGAAATAGGAGAGCTGGGTGCCGAGCGGAATATCGGCAACGTCGAGCTTGATCGGGTTGCCCTTGCGGTGCGGCGAAGGCAGCAGGCCGCGCCGTGACACCGCGACGATATCGCCGCGATGGCCGCGCTGTTCGAGCGACAGGAACGCATCGACCATGCTCAAGCCGGTGCCCAGCACCAGGACTCGGGCCTCGGGGTCCAGCGCGGTGTCGGCTTCCGATCCCATCCTGATCGCGTGGCCCTGGCCGGCGCCCGGCTCCTCGTCATGTCCGGTCGCCAGCACGGCAAGGTGGGCGACGACGCTGGTGCCGTTGGCCAGCGCCACCTCGACCCCGGATGCGGTCGGCGAGATCGACAGGCTCTCCTCGCGGATCAGGCGAAGGCGCCCCGTCTCGCGGGCCTCAAGCTCGTCCAGCAGCTCCTTCAGATAGCGGGCATAGACACTGCGCGGCGCGTAGACCGGCGCCTGCTCCGGGGTTGCCAGGCCGCGTTCGAGCAGCCAGCGCCAGAAATTGCCGGGGTCGTCGGCATAGGCGCTCATGCCGGCCGCGCTGACATTCAGCACATGCGCCGACAGCAGCGTGGAATAGGCGATGCCCTGGCCGAAATGCGGGCGCTTTTCGATCAGCGTGACGCGGAGATCGGGATTGGGCGACTTCAACAGATGCGCGGCAAGGACGACGCCGCTGGCGCCGCCACCGACGATAATGATCGAATTTGGGACGATCGAATTTGCGCGACTGGTCATGCGCGCACCAATTGCCTCAGGAGCCAATGGTTCCAGCGTTGCTGGCTCAGGCTTTGTTGGCTCAGGCCTGGATTTCCAACGCAACCGAAAGGTCTTCGTCGCTGGCGATATCGCGCATCTCGGCGAGGCTGCGCTGATCCAGCACCTCGGCGATCGCTTGCCGGACCTCCAGCATCAGATGTCGGACTTGGCATGTTGCCTCGTTACAGTCTTCACAGCGCTGATACCGGGTGCGGCTGGCGCAGGGAATGGGGGCCAGCGGCCCGTCGAGCACGCGCACGACATGGCCGATCTTGATTTCATCCGCCGGCCGCGCCAAGCGATAGCCACCCTCCTTGCCCTTGCGGCTCTGGACGAAACCGGCATTGCGCAATTCGCCGAGGATGGCGTCAAGAAACTTCTTTGGAATGTTGTTTCCGGTGGCGATATCGCCAACGAAGGCGAGCTGTCCAACCGGCAGCCGCGCAAGATGCACGAGCGCCTTGAGGCCGTACTTGCCCTTTTTTGTGAGCATAGACCGAACGTTTCTCTGTCGTGCGATGGCGCAGGGCCACCGGTTGTGAAACGCCTGGCGTGGGTCCCCACCGCGGCCAAGCTTGTATGACACATAATTTCTAGTGACATGATATACAAGCCAGTTGCTGTTGATTTTGCTTGGTTTTCAAGCCGTGGCAGCGAATTTGGGCCAGGCTTGTGACGCCGAGGACACAGAAACACGGCTCGCATGCATCGGAGCATGTGGGCCGATGCCACGAGCGATCGCCGGAGCACGGTGGGTATGGTCGCTCATCTCGTCAACTCCCTAAGTCGATAAGAATACTATAGTTACACGCGAAGACAGGGAATGAGGTTCCAATTTATTGCTTGTTTGAAGTATGGATTTACCGGACCGACGCTGGATCGGGAATTGAAGTTCACCCCGATTACGGCCGGTCGCACCCAGCAGCGTAATGGCTTCGACCAAGCTCCAAGGTTTTAGTGCCACCTGTAGCAACCGGCCCGCCGCAGCCGCTCTATCCGCTCGCCAGTCCGTCGCCGATAGCTTTTTTCCACCAAACCCTTCGCCGTTGGAAGGATTTAACTCTACAAGAACGATAGAATTAGATGACTATGAAAGGCAGTCCGGTTTTCTCTTTTCAAGGAGCCTTTCATGTCCACCATTTCACGACGCATCGTTCTCCTGTCGTCGGCAGCCCTTGCGGGCGCCGCCTTCCTCGGCCCGGCCCAGGCGCAAGACCTCAAGATCACCATCGGCTACCAGACGGTGGTCGAGCCCTCGAAAGTGCCGCAGGCAGACGGCGTCTACGAGAGCACGACCAAGGCGGCCATCGACTGGCGGAAATTCGACTCCGGCGCCGATGTGATCGCCGCCGTCGCTTCCGGTTCGGTCGACATCGGCTATGTGGGGTCGAGCCCGCTGGCTGCCGCGGCCAGCCGCGAGCTTCCGATCCAGACCATTTTCATCGTCGGCCTGATCGGTGAATCCGAGGCCCTTGTCGCCCGCAACGGCGCCGGCATCGAAAAGGTCGCCGACCTCGCCGGCAAGAAAGTGGCCGTGCCTTTCGTCTCGACCACGCATTACAGCCTGCTTGCCGCGCTGAAGCATGAGGGCGTCGATCCGAAGTCGGTCGAAATCCTCAATCTCAGGCCGCCGGAGATCGCGGCGGCCTGGGCGCGCGGCGACATCGACGCGGCCTATGTCTGGGATCCGGCGCTCGGCCAGATCAAGACGTCCGGCAAGGTTGTGGTGGACTCCTCACAGGTCGCCGCCTGGGGCGCGCCGACCTTCGACGCCTGGATCGTGCGCACCGATTTCGCCGAGAAGAATCCGGAAGCGGTGCGCGACTTCGTCAAGGTGACGGGTGCGGCCTATGCCGAGTTCCTGGCCAAGCCGGACGCCTGGTCGGTGTCGTCGCCACAAGCGGCAAAGATCGCCAAGCTCACCGGCGCCAAGCTGGACGACGTGCCGCTGCTGCTCAAGGGCTATGTCTTCCCGACGCTCGGAGAGCAGGCCTCGGACAAGTTCCTCGGCGGCGGCACGGTCAAGGCTGTGGAGGCGACGTCGGCCTTCCTCAAGGAGCAGGGCAAGGTCGACGCCGTGCTGCCCGACTATTCGAAATATGTGTCGTCGAAATATGTCAGCGAGGCGCTTGCCTCGAACTGAGTGCATGAGTCCGGAACCGTTGGTTCCGGAAAAGAACGCGCGCGGTTCTCCTCCCTGACGCCGCGTGCTGCCTGCCCCGGAGCCGCTTTAAGCGCCCGGGGCAGGCGGATTCTCTTCAAAGGGTTCTGCGAGGCCACATGACGCATCTCGTGCTCGATAAAGTCTCGGTTCACTATGACGGCCAGCCGGCCGTCGAGCGCGTGTCGATCGATGTCGCCAAGCACGACTTCGTCGTTCTGGTCGGCCGCTCCGGCTGCGGCAAGACCTCGCTGCTCAATGTTGCCGCCGGCCTGGTCGAGCCGGTGCGCGGCAGCGCCACGATCGGCGGCAGGCCGATCACCGCGCCCGGCTCGGACCGGGCCGTCGTGTTCCAGAACGACGCGCTGTTTCCGTGGCTGACCGCACGGGAGAATGTCGCCTTTGCTCTCAGGCTGCGCGGCGCACTGCCAGCTGAGCGGACACGGCGCGCCGACGAGCTGCTCAGGCTGGTGAAGCTCGACGGCGCCGGCGACAAGCATATCTGGGAGCTTTCCGGCGGCATGCGCCAGCGCGTCGGGCTGGCCCGGGCACTCGCCGCCGAACCGCAATTCCTGCTGCTCGACGAGCCGCTGGGCGCGCTCGACGCGCTGACGCGCGAGCGCATGCAGACGACGCTGCTCGATCTGTGGACCGCAAGCCATGTCGGCGTGCTGATGGTCACGCATGGCATAGAGGAAGCGCTGGTGCTCGCCACCCGCATCGTGGTGCTGGCGCCCGGGCCGGGCCGGGTGGTGCGGACGTTCGAAACCGGCTTCAGCCGGCGCTATGCGGCCGGCGAGCCCATCCGCGCCATCAAGGCCGATCCGGCCTTCGCGGCGTCCCGCGGCGAGCTGACCGACGCGATCTTCGAGGGAGAGGCGGCATGACCGTCTCCTCCTACACGGAACGGCCAATTACCAACGCCGACGCCAAGGCCGACGAGACCGACGCCTTGTCGGTGCCGTGGTCGCGGCAGCGGCCAAAACGGGGCCGGGTTTCGGCGCGCGTGGTCAGCGCTGTCACCATTCTGGCCGTGCTGGCGGCATGGGCGCTGTCGGCTCGCCTGCAACTTGTGTCGCCGGTCTTTCTACCGTCGCCTGCCGCCGTCTGGATCAAATTCATTGCCGTCGTCCGCGACGGTTTTGTGGACGCGACGCTCGTCCAGCATATCGTCGCCAGCCTGGGCCGCGTGTTCGCGGCGCTGGTCGCGGCCATCATCGTCGGCGTCCCCGTTGGGTTGGCCATCGGCACCAGCGTGATAGGTCGGGGCATCTTCGATCCGCTGCTGGAATTCCTGCGGCCGATCCCGCCGCTCGCCTATCTGCCGCTGGTCATCATCTGGTTCGGCATCGGCGAGCCGTCAAAGATCCTGGTGATCGCCATCGCCATGCTGGCGCCGGTCGCGCTGTCGACGGCTTCGGGCGTTCGCGGCGTCTCGCAGGAACGCGTCAACGCGGCCCGTTCGCTTGGCGCGACGCGGGCGCAGGTCATACGGCATGTGATCCTGCCCAGCGCCCTGCCCTCAATCCTGACCGGCCTGCGCATCGCGCTTGGCGCCGGCTGGTCGACCTTGGTCGCCGCCGAGCTGGTGGCGGCAACGCGCGGGCTTGGCTTCATGATCCAGTCGGCCGCCCAGTTCCTCGTCACCGACGTGGTGGTGATGGGCATCCTGGCGATCGCTGCCATCGCCTTCGTGCTCGAATTCATCATCCGCAGGCTCGAGCGCGCGCTCGTTCCATGGGCAGGACGGGAGTGAGCAAAGGAGAGACAGTGATGGACCATTCCACCGCAACGCTGTTTGCCTTTCTTGGCAGCCGGCTTCGCCTGATCCAGGCCAGGGACAGTCAGGCGGCCGAGGACGAGCCCAGATCGCCAGTCCCCGTGCAATGGAACGCCGAGCGCAGCCGTCTGCCGCCGCGCGACGAAAGCTTCTACTGGGCCTGGCAGTATTGGTCACAGTGAATAGCGCGCGACCCGGCTCCCGCGCCATCTGGTCTGGTCCCTGCAACAAACCGCTGCGCACCCCGGTCCAAGCCCAAGGCTTGCTTGAGCGCCATGCATTGGGTCAACCGCGCGAACGATTCGCCCACACCAATCCCGCCAGCCCGACCAACATGGCGACGATGCCGATATAGAGCCATTGCGACTGGCCGGTCATGAAGCTGCCGCCGACGAGGCCGATGCCTTGGAGCGACCAGAGCGCACCAATGGCGAGCACCAACAACGCCAGCAGATTCTTGATCAATCTCATCGCCGGAATTTCCTTCTCAAGTCGATCGTCAATTCAGCCATGGCCGCGAATGACAAAGCGAAAGGAAGCGATCCAATGGCGCTCACCCTACCTTGCATCTTAACGTCTGATCTTGCTGAAGACATCTCGAAGATCAGCGCGAAGATCATCGAAGACTCGCAACCAGCCAGCAGAAAACTCTGACAGACTGTTTCGCGCCGACTCCAAACGTGTGCCGCTGCCACGGAACTGCCGGGCCTTTGCCGCATTTCCTGCCTTATTCGCCTCCAACGGCTTGGGTCTGTCAACGGAGACATTCCCAAACATGAACAAAAACAAACAGACTGCGCTTGTCGCGGCGACGATCGCGGCTGGCCTGATGGTCGGCGCATCCACCTCCCCTGCCGCCGCTCAATGCGGCCGCGCCTCCTGGTACGCGCTGCACTCGAAGACCGCTTCGGGCGAGCGGATGAACCCGTCGGCGCTGACCGCCGCGCACCGCACCTTGCCTTTTGGCACCAAGCTGAAGGTCACCAACCGCAACAACGGCCGCAGCGTCGTCGTGCGCATCAATGACCGCGGCCCGTTCATCAAGGGGCGCGTGATCGACCTGTCGAAGGGCGCCGCCAGCCGGCTCGGCTTCATCAGCTCGGGCCATACCTCCGTGTGCACGGCCCGCGTGTGACGCCACGCGTCTGAGATATGCTGTCCGGCCTCAAGGCCGGATGGCCACAAACCTGAAGCGATTGCCCATGCTCTCCCCGGCGGCTTTCGCAGTCGCACAATAAGCCGGCTCTCGCCGTTCAAAGCCGATTTTCAAGGCCTTGGACGAAAGGATGAGCATAAATCAGGCCACTTGACGTATTGCATCGCAGCAATTTGTTGCTAACGTCCGCGCGAGACATCTAAGGCTCGGCGCTGCCCGTCGTCCCTTTGGTCGCAGCAGCGGGGTTCTCGATGTTCTACCAGTTCTACGAATTGAACCACGCCGCCCTGCAGCCGGCCCGCCTCTATGCCGATGCGGTGCGGATGCTCTACACCAACCCGCTCAATCCATTAACGCACACGTCCTGGGGCCGCTCCGTCGCGGCAACGGCCGAATTGTTCGAGCGCACGACGCGCCGCTACAGCAAGCCGCAATTCGGCCTGACCAAGACCGTGGTCGACTGGAAAAGCGTCGACGTCACCGAAAAGACGGTGTGGTCGCGGCCGTTCTGCAATCTGCTCCGTTTCGAGCGGGCGGTTCCCGCCGACCGCCGGCCTGATCCGAAGCTGCTGATCGTGGCGCCGATGTCGGGCCATTATGCGACGCTGCTGCGCGGCACGGTCGAGGCGATGCTGCCCCATGCCGACGTGCACATCACCGACTGGGTGGACGCCCGCATGGTGCCGCTCAGCGACGGCAGCTTCGACCTTGACGACTATATCGACTACATCGTCGACATGCTGCATGCCCTAGGGCCCGACACCCATGTCATGGCGGTGTGCCAGCCTTCGGTGCCGGTGCTGGCGGCGGTGGCGCTGATGGAAACGCGCGGCGATCCGTTCGTTCCGTCGACGATGACGCTGATGGGCGGGCCGATCGACACCCGCCGCGATCCGACCGCGGTCAATCTTCTGGCCGAGGAAAAGGGCATCGACTGGTTCCGCGACAACGTCGTCATGCAGGCGCCGTGGCCGGTGCCGGGCTTCGGCCGTGACGTCTATCCCGGCTTCCTGCAGCTTTCGGGCTTCATGAGCATGAATCTCGACCGCCATATCATCGCCCACAAGGACTTCTTCATGCATCTGGTGAAGCATGATGGCGACAATGCCGAGAAGCACCGCGACTTCTACGACGAATATATGGCGGTGATGGATCTGACGGCGGAGTTCTACCTGCAGACGGTCGATACCGTGTTTGTCCGCCACGCTCTGCCCAAGGGCGAAATGACGCATCGCGGCGTGGCCGTCGATCCCTCAGCGATCCGCAATGTCGCCCTGTTCACCGTCGAGGGCGAGAACGACGACATTTCCGGCCTCGGCCAGACCCAGGCCGCACACGACCTCTGCGTCAACATCCCCGCGGACAGGCACGCTCATTACATGCAGCCGGCGGTCGGCCATTACGGCGTCTTCAACGGTTCGCGCTTCCGCTCCGAAATCGTGCCGCGCATCGTCGACTTCATCACCAGCTATGGCCGCCAGACCCGCGTTGCAGTGAAGCCGAAGCTGGTCCGCACCGCCAAAAAGTAAGAATGTAGCTTATGAGGCCCGGATGGTAGCAGCCGCTCAAATCGACCTGTTGCACAATAGCCGCGCTTTCGGCCGTGCCGGTAACCATGTCGCAAATCTGGCCGTTCGTATAATTGACGGGACTGTGAATCGCCCTTAACGTTTCGTTAACAACAAGGGACGAGGGGGACAATGATTTCCTCACCAATGGCGAGAAAGGTGCGCGTGTGCGCACTCGCAGGGCTGGTACTTGCGGCAGGCTGGTCGACGGCGGCTTCGGCGGCCGGACCAATGGCAACCGGCGGCCCGACATCGCAGCCGATCGGCCATTACGATTTCTGCAAGACCAATCCGGCCGAATGCTCGATCCGCCCGGGCAATCTCGCCCCCGCCACCATGACCGGCTCGCTCTGGCGCAAGATGCTCAGCGTCAACGCCAGGGTCAACGCCGCCGTCAAGCCGATAAGCGACTTCGACATCTACGGCAAGGACGAGGTCTGGGCCTATCCGGTCAAGGGTGTTGGCGACTGTGAGGACTATGTCCTGGAGAAGCGCCGCGAATTGAACCGCATGGGCGTGTCCTACGCCGATCTTCTGATGACCGTGGTGCGCAAGCCCGACGGCGAGGGCCATGCAGTGCTGACGGTGCGCACGAGCAAGGGCGACTACATCCTCGACAATCTGGACGGAAAGGTCCGCGCGTGGGACCGGACCGGCTACCGCTTCCTCAAGCGGCAGGCGATCGACAATACCGGCCGCTGGGTCTCGATCCGTGATGGCCAGCAGGTTCTGGTCGGCGCGGTCCAGTAGCAGGCGATCACTTCGGCTGCTTCAGCGCCGCACGGATCGATGCGGTGATGCGGCGAAGCTCGGCTTCGTCGAGTTTTTCGATGTTTTCGGCCAGCAGATTGGCAAGCTCGGTGGCGGCCGGGCTGAGCCCTGACGTATCGAGCTTCACCCGCGGGTGCGAGGTCTCGGCCAGCCGCGCGAGTTCTTCCGCATCGTCCCATATGACATTGAAATAGCCGATGATCTTCTGGATCAGCGTCCAGGTCGGCGCGCCGCGACGGCCATGCTCCAGCGCCGACAAATAGGCGGCGCTGACGCCGATCGCCTCGGCCATGGCCTTTTGACTGACGCCGCGCTCGCTTCGCAACGCGCGAAGCTTTTCGCCGAACGGGGTCACAAGTTCGTCCTCATAGGCGCGCCCGCCGCAGGCGGACATAGAGCGCGCCGGAGCCGCCATGGTTGCGGGCGGCATGGTCGTGGCTGGAGACGAGCGGCCTGAATGCGGGTGTCGACAGCCAGGCCGGCACGGCGCGCCGCAAGACGCCGTCGCCGCCCGACGAGGAGCCTTTGCCGGTGATGACCAGCACATAGCGGATGCCGCCGGCATGCGCCCGGTGCAGGAAGGAAAACAATAGCGAATAGGCCTCGTCCTGGGTCAGGCCATGCAGATCGACGCGGCCTTCGATCGGCAGCCGGCCCTTCGACAGTTTTTCCAGCGTCGGTTCGTCGAGCGCATGTGAAACGTGCTGCGTCTTTGCTTTCGCCGCCGCGGCCGGAGCCATGGCCTGGGCACGCGGCGGTGGCTTCGTGTCATCACCGTTGTCCGGGCCGATGTCGGGACTGTCGATGGTGGACTTGCCCTTCAGCGGCTTGGCCGTGCGCGCCACCAGGTTCCACAGCACCCGGTCGTCCTCGCTCAGCCTGTCGATGCGTCGGGTCATCGCCCCGCCTCCCGAACAAGCGGACGCGGTATCAGCGCGTAGAAATCGGCAGGATTGCGGACGACACCGGCGATCTCGCCGGCCGCATCGCCCGTTCCGGCGAACACGTCGCCACGGGCCGGCCCGGTGATGGCCGAGCCGGTGTCCTGCGCGATCATCAGCCGCCGGAACGGCTTTTTATCGAAGGCGGTCAGCGACGGCGCGTCGATGTAGAACGGCGTGCCGAACGTATGGAGCAGCCGGTCGACGGCGACGGAGCGGCCCGGCGTCAGCGGCACCTTTGCGGCAGCGATCGGCCCGAGTTCCGGGTCGTCGACCCCCGCCTCGCTGAGGGAAATCTCGCGGAAAAAAATATAGGAGCGGTTGCGCCACAGGATCTCGTCGATGCGATCCGGATGCGCCTTGAACCAGGCACGGATCGACTGCATGGTCACCGCTTGCAGCGGGATTTCGCCTAGCTCACTCAGGATCTTGCCCGGTCCGGTAAAGCGCTGGCCGGATTTGGCGGCATAGGTGACGCGGCAAAGCCGGCCGTCGGTCATGGTGAGCCGCGCAGAACCCTGCACATGGATGAAGAAGGCGTCGACCTTGTTGGCGAGCCAGGCGATTTCCAACCCCTTGCCGGCCAGGCTTTTGCCGGCCAAACCTTCGCCGGCAAGCACGCCGCGCTCGATCTCGCCGCGGTCGAAGTACTCGACCGGTCCGTTCGGCGTCTCGCGGCCGAAGGCGAGATAAAGGTCCATGCCGGGCGGCCGGTTGGCGTCGTCGATGTCGACGAGGTCGGCCGGGCGCGACAGCAGCGGCACCGTAAAGCGCTCGGTTCGCACCGGTGAGGCGTCGACCACGGGTTCATAGAAGCCGGTGACGAGGCCGGCGCCGCTGCCTTCGGCCCTTATGTGCGCCGGGATGAAATGACGCTCGAAGAAGGCGCGGGCTTGCGCCCGGTCGGTTGGCGGAACGGTGCGGGCCGCAGCGTAGGCGTCGGTGAAGGCGTTGAAGTCGACGCCGAGCCCGCCGGAGCGATAGGGTTTTGTCAGGACATGAAAAGCCGAACGCCGGAAAGCCGCGAACGCAGACAGATAGTCGTCCTCGTCCCAACCGGGCAGATCGTCAAAGGATTTTTCGCGGAACGCCTGAGAAAGCGACACGACAGACCCCGCCGTGGTCCGGGCTCAGTCTTCTTCTTCGGTGGCGACCAGCTTCCAGTTCGGGTCGCGCGAGCGCGTGTCGCGGGCGAATGTCCAGACGTCCTTGACCTCGGCGACGGTCTCGGGATCGCCGTCGATGACGGCGCCGGCCTTGTCGCGCGTCGCCGAAATCAGCTCGCTGACGATGCGCAGCGTGATATGCGCCTCGCCGCCCTTCATCTCGGCGGAGACGATGTCGGCCTTGTCGATGCCGACGAAAGACGACTGGATCTTTTCCGATTTCGCCTCACGGTCGCCGATGGCCGCGACAAAGCCGTCATAGACCTCGCGCGACAACAAGTTCTTCAGCGTCTTGCGGTCGCCATCGGCGTAGGCCATGACGATCATCTCATAGGCCATCTTGGCGCCGTCGACGAAGGTCTTGGGGTCGAATGCCGGATCATTGTCCTTGATCGTGCGCAGGCCCCTGTTGAGATCGGTGTCAGGCTTGGCGAAGGCGTCGATCGCCGCATAGGCGTCGATGGCCGGCTCTCCCGGCGCCCGCTTGCGCGGCAGCGAGACCACATTCTCGGGTTTCTGGGCGGCGTCCTCGCGCGTCCGGCTCGCCGTATAGGGATCGAAGGGCGGGCGTTCGCTGCCGGTGCGGCGGCCGAGCACGTTGCGCAGCTGGAAAAAGATCACAACCGCCGCAACCAGAAAGAAAATCGTGCCGAAGTCGAAGAATCCCATATCTTCCGCCAATCAATCCCTACTCCGGCCGGACCGCCCGGCCTAGCAATGGCTGCGGTCGCATAGCGTTCAACATTCAAAGCATATAGAACGCAAGGTGCCATCATTCAAATTAAAGGCAGGCATACCTATCTACAAGCTCCAGTGCCAGCGGCGATTGCTCGCCGGCCGGCAAAACATGGAAACGATCGGTCAAGATTTGCGTATTTCGCTGCTTCCCCTGTTCATTCTCGCGCTTCCGCTGCTGGAGATCGCCGGTTTCGTCGTTGTCGGCCGCCAGGTCGGCGCATTGGCGACGGTCGGCCTGGTGCTGGCCTCGAGCATCGCCGGCGCGCTGTTGTTGCGATACCAGGGTTTCGGCGTCATGAGCCGGGTCCGTGCCGAGATGGACGCCGGACGTGATCCAAGCCGCCAGCTCGCGCACGGCGCGATGATCGTGCTGGCGGCGATCCTGCTCATTATTCCCGGCTTCATAACAGACATTTTCGGCATTCTGCTGTTCCTGCCGCCGGTCCGCGACCTTGCCTGGCGCCTGTTGAAAGGCCGTATCGTGCTGGCGACCAATTTCGGCACCGGCGGTTTCCGCGCCCGGCAACGCGATAAGACCATCGATCTCGACGACGGCGACTATTCGCGCGGCGACGATCACGGGCGTGGACCGGATCACACTTCTCCCTGGCGCCGCCTCAAGGACGACTAGGTCACCTCAGGGGCGACTGGTCGGCAAACGCCTCCGGAACGAATGCCCGGCAAACCTTGTCTTGTCATGCCGACCATGGTAGCGAACGCCCGATTTCAATCCGGTCAGCAACGCTGCCCAGGCAAAAGGACAACAGCTTATGGCCAGCAAAGACGACGCGCCGACCGGCGCGGCCAATGGCAACGGTGACGTGACGCAGCCTTCGCTCAACGTGCTCGCCCAATATGTGAAGGACCTTTCCTTCGAAAGCCCCGGCGCGCCGAACTCGCTGCGCGGCCGCGACAAGGCCCCCGGCATCGCCATCAACGTCAATGTCAACGCCAACCCGCTTTCGGACAAGCAGTTCGACGTCAATTTGACGCTGAACGCCAAGGCGTCCTTCGATAAGGAAGTGCTGTTCAACGTCGAGCTGGTCTATGGCGGCGTGTTCGCCATCAGCGGCTTCCCGCAGGAGCACATGCTGCCGCTGCTGTTCATCGAATGCCCGCGGCTGTTGTTCCCGTTCGCCAGGCAGATCATTGCCGAGGCGACGCGCAATGGCGGCTTCCCGCCCTTGATGCTCGACCCGATCGATTTCGCGCAGATGTTCCAGCAAAAGCTGGCCGAGGACCAGGCCGCCGGCAAGGTCAAGGCGAGCTGAGAAGGCGATTGTAGAGCAGACATTGAGAGCCCGGCCTCGCGCCGGGCTTTTTTGTAGGGAAGTCGGCAGGACAGAGGGGGGCGCGAAGGAACACTACAGGTCGGCTGATCCTGAGCCGCTGCACTCTTCGGCTGATGTAACGGCATGGATCCCAGGGTCTTCGCGACGTCGCTTCGCTCCTGCTCCGCCCTGGGATGACGAAGGGAGGGGTGTTTCGGCTAATCTCAAAGGTTGCGATCTGCCACTGAGATTGGCCACTGAAATGAACAATCGACGCTCACTGCCAATCGCCCCCGTCAAAATCACTATGCCGCAGAACTCGCTTCCGGGGCAACGCGCAGCCAGAGCGCCTTTTCGCCTAATGTGCCGACCATGCTCGCGTGCGCGGTGCGTTCTGCGTCGGTCAGGCGAGATGGCAGCGCTATCGGCCGCGCGCCAATGCTGATGTCGATGTCGTCGACATTTCTCCTACCGCCGGCCGGCGCCGTGGCGCTGTCGAGGATCAGCGCCGCCTGCTTGCCGCCGATGAGCTCTATATAGACCTCGGCCAGCAACTCCGAATCGAGCAGCGCGCCGTGCTTGGTGCGACGGGCATTGTCGATGCCGTAGCGCCGGCACAGCGCGTCCAGCGAGTTGGGTCCCATCGGATGCTTGCGGCGCGCCAGCGCCAGCGTGTCGACGACAAGCCCGGGGTCGACGACCGGATGGCCGAGCCGGCCAAATTCGACATTGAGGAAAGCGATGTCGAAAGTGGCATTGTGGGCGACCAGCTTGGCGCCGTCGATGAAGGCAAGAAACTCGTCGGCGATGTCGCTGAAGGTCGGCTTGCCCATGAGATCGGCGGCGCTGATGCCATGAACGGCCTGCGCCTCCGCATGAATCGGTCGTCCCTGCGGATTGATGTAGTGGTGGAAGGTGCGGCCGGTCGGGAACCGATTGACCAGCTCGATACAGCCAAGCTCGATGACGCGGTCATCGCGGAAATCGAGGCCGGTGGTCTCCGTATCGAAGATGATCTCGCGCATCTAAACAGTCCGTTGGCTCCGGCGTGATTCCAGCCGAATCATGATGGGAACAAATTGGCAACATATTACGCTGGATGCAAGCGTCGTTAAGCAGGCTTGCCGGCCTTATCCCCGACCAGTTCGGCGACGATCGCATCGACCGCCGCGCGCGCCGCATCAAAACCCTGTCCGGTGTCGATGACGAAATCGGCTTCGCTGCGTTTTTCGGCGTCGGGAACCTGCCTGGCCAGGATCGACGCCAGTTTCTCTTCGCTCATGCCCGGCCGCGCCAGCACCCGGGCGCGCTGGATTTCGGCCGAGGCGGTGACGACCACGACCTTGTCGACGCGGTCTCGGCCGCCGGTTTCGAACAGCAGCGGGATATCGAGAACGACAAGCGGTGCGCCGGCGGCGCGGTTCCTGGCCAGGAAGGCGTCGGCGTCGGCGCGGACCAGCGGATGGATGATCGCTTCCAGCCGTTTCAGCGCAGCCGCATCGCCAAGCACCCGCTCGGCCAGCTTTGTGCGATCGACCGACCCGGATCTGGTGGTTCCGGGAAAAGCCGCCTCCACCAGCGGCGCCGCCTTGCCGGCGTAGAGGCGATGCACCGCTTCGTCCGAATCGTGGACTGGCACGCCGGCCTCGGCAAACATCTTCGCCGTGGTCGACTTGCCCATGCCGATCGATCCGGTGAGGCCGAGCACGATCATGCCTTTCGCTCCTTGGCAATTCCTTGGGCACCGAGATCGGCGACGATCATCTGCCGCAATTCGGCAGTGACCTCCGGCCTGATCCCGAACCAGCGCTCGAAGCCAGGCACCGCCTGGTGCAAAAGCATGCCGAGCCCGTCGACGGTCTTCAGGCCCCGCGCTCTGGCCGCGGCCAGCAATGGCGTTGCCAGCGGCACATAGACAATGTCGGTGACGATGGCATGGTCCGGCAGCCTGGCCGGATCGGCGGACAGGCCTTCATTGCCATGCATGCCGAGCGCTGACGTGTTGACCAGCAGGCCGGCATCGGCAAGCAGCTCGCCGGTCGCAGCCGTGCCATGGGCCGAGACCCTGGCGCCGAAACGGTGGCGCAGTTCCTCGGCTCGGGCGAGCGTCCGGTTGACGACGCGGATGTCGCTGATGCCGCGCTCAATCAGCGCGTGGATGACCGCGCGGGAGGCGCCGCCGGCGCCGAGCACCACAGCCGGGCCATTATTTGCCCAGCCGGGCGCATGCTCGTCCAGATTGGCGGCAAAGCCATGGGCGTCGGTGTTGCCGCCCCACAGATCTCCGGCCTCGAACCACAGTGTGTTGACCGCGCCGATTTGCTCGGCCGCATCGTCGCGGCGCGCCGCCAGCGCGAAGGCGGCCTCCTTGTGCGGGATGGTCACGTTGCCGCCACGGTAGCCATTCGTCTTGAGCGTTTTGACGAATTCGGCAAAATCGTCCGGCGCGACGTCGATCGCCCGGTAACTGCCGTCGACACCGTATTTCGCCAGCCAATAGGAGTGGATCTTGGGCGATCGGGAATGCGCGACCGGGTGGCCGGTGACGAAGGCCTTTTTCGCGGCCTCAGCCATCGATGGCTCCGAGGTCACGCAGCTTGGCCAGGACGGGCAGAAGCGGCAGGCCGACGATGGTGAAATAGTCGCCTTCTATTCTTTCGAACAGCTGGATGCCCTCGCCTTCGATCTGGTAGGCGCCGACGCTGGACAGCGCCTTGGCGCCGACCCGCGCTAGATGGCGGCCGATGAAGGCCGGATCGAGCTTTCGCATGGTCAGGCTGGCGATGCCGACATGCCGCCACAGAACCGCGCCATCGCGGGCCAGCACCACGGCGCTGTTGAGCTGATGGGTCCTGCCCGACAGCGCCAAAAGATGGCGGCGCGCAGCTTCCATGTCGGCCGGCTTGTGGAACACTTCGTCGCCGAGCGACAGCGTCTGGTCGCAGCCAAGCACCAGGGCGCCGGGCCTTCTCTCGCTGACTTCGGTGGCCTTGGCCTCGGCGAGCACCACGGCGACGTCCTCGGGCGAGACGCCGCTGTCTTTTAGCGGAGCCTCAAGCGCGCGCTCATCGACTTCCGCCGGAACTGCCTCGACCGCCACGCCGGCATGGACGAGCATCGCCTTGCGGAACGGGCTGCCTGAGGCAAGAATGATTTTTTCGGCCATGGTTTTTCGTCCGGTCTTTTCCTTCTCCCCTTGTGGGAGAAGGTGGATTGGCGCGCAGCGCCAAGACGGTTGAGGGGTGCTGGACGGAGTGCTGTCGGTGCCAAGCTGGAACACCCCTCATCCGACCGAGCTTCGCTCGGCCACCTTCTCCCACAAGGGGAGAAGGAAAGGACCGCCCACAGCACAAGCACCCGAACCCTAGCGTGTCTTACCCCGCAGGGCAACGATGGCCGCCGCCGTCTCCTCGATCGAGCGGCGGCTGACGTCGATCATCGGCCAGCCATGCCGGGTGCAGATCTGGCGGGCGTAGGCGAGTTCCTCGGAGATCGCGGCGCGGTCGACATAATCGGTCGGCTCATAGGCGCTGGTGTTGCCGAGGATGCGGTTCTGGCGGACCTGCGAGATTCGCTCGGCGGTGGCAATCAACCCGACGATCAGCGGCTTCGTGGCGCTGACCAGGCTTTCCGGAACCGGCACGCCGAGCACGATCGGGATGTTGGCGGTCTTGATACCGCGATTGGCGAGGTAGATGCTGGTCGGGGTCTTCGACGTGCGCGAAATGCCGACGAGCACGATGTCGGCGTCGTCCATATTGGCCGGCAGCTGGCCGTCATCATGCTCCATGGTGAAGTTGAGCGCGTCGATGCGGCGAAAATATTCGGCGTCCAGCACATGCTGGGCGCCGACGCGGCGGCCGGCCGGCGTGCCGAGATAGGACTGGAACACGGTCAGCACCGGTTCCAGCACGGAGACGCAAGGCAGGCCCATGGCGGCGCAGCGTTCGTCGATGCCGCGGGCGAGTTTCTGGTCGACAACCGTATAGAGGATGATGCCCGGCTCCTCCTCGATGTCCTCGAACACTTTCGTCACCTGCTTTTCGGTGCGGATGAGCGGGTAGATATGCTCGATGGCGCGCGCATCCTTGTATTGCGCGGAAGCCGCCCGCCCGGCCGCCAGCAGCGTTTCACCGGTGGCATCGGAAATCAGGTGAAGGTGAAAGAAGCTCTGGGGTTTGTTCACAGGCGTTCGTTCCAAGCTGTGGGCCGATGTGGATAAGGTCGGTCGGAAAGATCGGTCGGTTTGGGGCGACTGTATCAGATGCCAGTTTGTCCACAATTCGATGCGCTGTCGGCTTCGTCGGGCGGCTGGGGACAAGTCCGGGGACGGGCTTTTTTGACTCAGCCCCATCCACAGGCCCATTTTCTTTGCGCGGGCGGCAACTCATTGTTCCCATTCGGAAATTTCCAACTGTCCCCAATCCCCTCCTATCCGGCAGAAGAAGCACGCGACAATATGCTGGCTGGCCTTTTCCGGGGCAAAACGGGACAGGAGACAACCACCGATACCAACAGACTCTTAGAATCATAAGATTCCTAGAAATAGAATATTTAATTATAGAGAAGCCTGGAGAGGCAGAGGATTTGACTCTTTGAGTGGGCCTAAGAGAGATCATGAACGGTCGCTGCCGATCGGCCTTCAGCCGCCAATCTCCAACATCTGCGATCGGCCGCAGGCCACCATGCGAGCGCTGAATGCCTGAAAACCGGATCATGCTGGACGTGTTGAAGGGCGAAACGGTGTTCCCGCCGCCGCTCTGGATGATGCGCCAGGCCGGGCGCTATCTGCCGGAATATCGGGAGACACGCAGGCGGGCCGGGTCGTTCCTCGATCTCTGCTATAATCCCGACTTCGCGGTGGAGGTGACGTTGCAGCCGATCGAGCGCTTCGGCTTCGACGCATCGATCCTGTTTTCCGATATCCTTGTCGTGCCGCATGCGCTGGGCCGCGACGTGCGCTTCGAGGAGGGACGCGGGCCGCTGTTGACGCCGATCTCGGCCATGGAGATTGCGGCTCTGGACGGCGAAACGTTTCACGTGAATCTCGAACCGGTCTATGAGACGGTCAGACGGCTGCGGGCAAAACTGCCCGATGAAACGACGCTGATCGGCTTCTGCGGCGCGCCCTGGACGGTGGCGACCTATATGATTGCCGGCCATGGCACCCCAGACCAGGCGCCGGCGCGGCTGTTCGCCTATCGTGAGCCGGCAGCTTTCTTGCAGCTGCTGAATGTGCTTGCCGA
Source organism: Mesorhizobium sp. M6A.T.Ce.TU.016.01.1.1 (assembly GCF_003997065.1). Taxonomy (NCBI): domain Bacteria; kingdom Pseudomonadati; phylum Pseudomonadota; class Alphaproteobacteria; order Hyphomicrobiales; family Phyllobacteriaceae; genus Mesorhizobium; species Mesorhizobium sp. M6A.T.Ce.TU.016.01.1.1. Next base: position 48,271 of record NZ_RZTJ01000015.1, read on the forward strand.
TCATTCGGCCGCCTATCTGATCCGGCAGATTGAGGCCGGCGCCGATGTGGTGCAGATCTTTGACTCGTGGTCCGGCGTTCTCGATGAAGTTTCTTTCGAGGCGTTTTGCGTCAGGCCGGTGGCGGAGATCGTCAGGCAGGTGCGAGCCGTCCATCCCAACGTTCCGATCATCGGCTTTCCCAAGGGTGCTGGCGATCACTACAGGAACTATCGGCAGAAGACCGGCGTGACGGGGCTGGGGCTCGACTGGACCGTGCCGTTATCGACAGCAAAGGAATTGCAACACGGTGGTGCTGTACAGGGCAATCTCGATCCGCTGCGGCTGGTGGCCGGCGGCAAGGCTCTAGCCGACGGCGTCGACGCTATCTTGAACGCACTCGGCGATGGGCCGCTGATCTTCAATCTCGGCCACGGTATCACGCCGGAGACGCCGATCGCGCATGTCGAGACCATGGTGAAACTGGTGCGGAGCGCGTCGTGACTATGATGGGGAAAGGCCCTGCGGAAGGTGGTGTTGGCGCAATGCGCCGCGCAGCGATCGCGATTGCGGTTTTCCTCGTGTTGGCCGGGCTTCTGTTCCTGTTCGGACCGGATGATTTCTATCCCTGGGCAAAGGCGATCCACGTCATCGCCGTCATCTCGTGGATGGCGGGCATGCTCTATCTGCCGCGGCTGCTGGTCTATCATGCCGATGCGGAGAAAGGCTCGGTCCAGTCCGAAACCTTCAAGGTGATGGAGCGCCGCCTGCTGCGCGGCATCATCAATCCGGCGATGATCATCACCTGGGCGTTCGGCCTCTGGCTGGCCTGGAAGGGCTTCGGTTTTCAGGGCGGCTGGCTGCATGCCAAGATCGCCGCGGTGCTCGGGCTCTCCGCCGTTCATGGCTATCTCGCCGGCGCGGTGCGCAAATTCGCCGAGGACCGCAACGAAAAGCCCGGGAGGCACTGGCGGATCGTCAACGAGATCCCCACATTGCTGATGATCGTCATCGTCGTGCTGGTCATAGTGAAGCCTTTCTGAGGCTTCGATGACCTGCAAAAGGCGGCTTGCTCTTTCAGTCTACCGACGATAAAAGACGGGTCTTCCTTCCCGTCATGCGCCGCCCCATTCATCGCTTCGGCCGCGCCCGGCATTTGTCGCATCCCGCCGATATTTTCCCAATGCTTACTCACTCAGAGTCCGTCTAATGATGCAAGAAATGAAACTCGCAGAGTTCAAGAACAAGAAACCGCCAGAGCTGATCGCCTATGCCGAATCGCTCGAGGTCGAGAACGCCAGCGTCATGCGCAAGCAGGAGCTGATGTTCGCGATCCTGAAGAGGCTGGCAACGCAGGATATCGAGATCATCGGTGACGGCGTCGTCGAGGTGCTGCAGGACGGTTTTGGCTTCCTGCGCTCGGCCAATGCCAATTATCTGCCGGGTCCGGACGACATCTATATCTCGCCGTCGCAGATCCGCCGGTTCTCGCTGAAGACCGGCGACACGGTCGAAGGCCCGATCCGCAGCCCGAAGGAAGGCGAGCGCTATTTCGCGCTGCTCAAGGTCAACACGATCAATTTCGACGACCCGGAAAAGATCCGCCATAAGATCCATTTCGACAATCTGACGCCGCTTTATCCGACCTCGCGGCTGAAGATGGAAATGGAGGTTCCGACCTCGAAGGACATCTCGGCCCGCGTCATCGACCTAGTGGCGCCGCTTGGCAAAGGCCAGCGCGCCCTGATCGTGGCGCAGCCGCGCACCGGCAAGACGGTGCTGTTGCAGAACATCGCCCACTCGATCACCACCAATCATCCGGAATGCTATCTGATCGTGCTCTTGATCGACGAGCGGCCGGAGGAAGTTACCGACATGCAGCGCTCGGTGAAGGGCGAAGTCGTGTCCTCGACCTTCGACGAGCCGGCGGTGCGCCACGTCCAGGTCGCCGAAATGGTGATCGAGAAGGCCAAGCGCCTGGTCGAGCACGGGCGTGACGTCGTCATCCTGCTGGATTCGATCACCCGCCTCGGCCGCGCCTACAACACCGTGGTGCCGTCATCCGGCAAGGTGCTGACCGGCGGTGTCGACGCCAATGCGCTGCAGCGGCCGAAGCGCTTCTTCGGCGCCGCCCGCAACATTGAGGAAGGTGGCTCGCTGACCATCATCGCCACCGCGCTGATCGATACCGGCAGCCGCATGGACGAGGTCATCTTCGAAGAGTTCAAGGGCACCGGCAACTCGGAAATCGTGCTCGACCGCAAGGTGGCGGACAAGCGCATCTACCCGGCCATGGACATCCTCAAGTCCGGCACCCGCAAGGAAGATCTTCTGGTCGCCCGCCAGGACCTGCAGAAGATCTTCGTGCTGCGCCGCATCCTGGCGCCGATGGGCACGACCGACGCCATCGAGTTCCTCATCGACAAGCTCAAGCAGACCAAGACCAATGCGGATTTCTTCGATTCGATGAATACGTAAGAGGGCTGAGGCGCTGCCCTGTCTTCCCTTCTCCCCTTGTGGGAGAAGGTGGATTGGCGCGCAGCGCCAAGACGGTTGAGGGGTGCTGGACGGAGTGCGGTGGGTGCCAAGCTGGAGCACCCCTCATCCGACCGAGCTTCGCTCGGCCACCTTCTCCCACAAGGGGAGAAGGAGAGCCGCTCAGCTTCCTATCCGCGTCGCAACCGCCGCTCGAGTTCCTCAGAATCCGTTATCACCGGCAGGCAGACCTGCCCGGTGCACAGCCAGGCGCCGGGCTTGTCGGTTGGCGGCAGCACACCTCCCGGCAAAGCCGGCAGGCTCCCTGCCGAACCGACTGGCACGATAGTGTCGATCCGGCGCGGGTCGGGATTTCGATTCGCAACCGGAACAAGCCGGGGATTCTCCGGGTCGTCAACCAGCACCAGTTTCAATGGCTCGATCGCCAGGGCACAGGCGTTGACGATGCCCGCCTGGCCATAGGCCTGATGCGCCGCACGGCCGGCCGCGTGTTCGGCGACCTTCCAGGTCTTTTCCTGCAATTCGAGATCGCCTGAAAGCGAGGACAATCGGACCATGGCCTCGATGATCTGGCCGGTGGCTGACGGGATGGCCTCGTCGACATCGCCCCTGATGCGGATCGGCACATCGCTGCTGTCCGAAGCGGTGAGATAGTAGCCGGTGTCGGCATCGTCGCGATGCCATTGGTCGAGCTGCGCGATGAATTGGCCGGCCAGCTCGGCATAGCTCGATGTGCCGGTAGCCTCGAACAATGAGATCGCGGCGTTGGCCATGGCGGCGTAGTCGCTCGACAGGGCCGGGAACAGCTTCTTTGCGCCAAGCATCGAATGCGGCAAGCGGCCGTCTCGGCTGGTGCTGGCAATGGCGGCAAAGGCCTGTTCCGCCGTCTCGATCCAGTCGATTCGTTTCAAGGCGCGCCCGGCTTCGGCGAGAGCCGCGATCACCAGGCCATTCCAATCGGTCAGGATTTTTCCGTCGCGCCCGGGTCTGACGCGCTGCTCCCGAGCCGCCAGCAATTTTTCCTTCAATGGAATGAGCTGATCGCGATCAACCACGCTTAGCGTTTGCTGTGCTCCGGTCTGGTGGATGATTGGCTTGCCCCCCCAGCCATGTGGCCCGGAAAGCGTGAAGTATTTGAAAAACAACGATGATTCGCCGCCGAGAGCGGTTTCTATCTCATCCCTGCCCCAGGTGTAGAACAACCCCTCTTCGCCCTCGCTGTCGGCGTCGAGGCTGGCAGCAAACGCACCGCCCTCGACGCGCATCTCGCGCAGAAGCCAGTCGACGGTCTCTTCGATTCGTATCCGGAACAAATCATTGTCCGATGCCGCATAGGCCCAATTGCAAAGCCTGATGAGCTGCGCATTGTCGTAGAGCATCTTTTCGAAATGCGGCACCAACCATTCAGCATCGGTCGAATAGCGGCTCAGCCCGCCGCCGATATGGTCGTAGATCCCGCCTGCCAGCATCTTTTCGAGGCTGAGCAGCACGGCGTCGCGATGCGATGTGCTACCGTCGCGCAGCCACGACAGCCAAAGCGTCTGCATGAAAGGCGCGTTGGGGAATTTTGGCGCGCCGCGCAGGCCGCCGAGATCCCTGTCGATCATGCCGTCGATGCCTTGGGCAAGGTTCGCGAGCGTGTCGCGGTCGAGCACGGCCTTGGCATGCGTGCCCGCCAGCCGCGCCTCAACATGCGTGGTCAGTCCGTCGGCGCTTTGGTTAACGCTTTCTTTCTTCTCTCGCCACGCCTTGTCGACCGCCTCCAGCACCTGGACGAAGCCCGGCCGGCCGTAACGCGCCTCGCGTGGAAAATAGGTGCCGCCCCAAAATGGCTTTCCGTCCGGCGTCAGGAACATGGTCAGCGGCCATCCGCCCTGCTCGCCCATCGAGGACAGCGCGGCCATATAGATCTGGTCGATGTCCGGCCGCTCCTCGCGATCCACCTTGATATTGACGAAGAGACGGTTCATGACGGCGGCGACGTCGTCATTCTCGAAGCTTTCGTGCGCCATGACATGGCACCAGTGGCAGGCGGCGTAGCCGACCGAGAGCAGGATTGGCCGCTGCAGCGCCTTTGCTTCGGCGAGCGACGCCGGCGACCACGCCCGCCAATGCACCGGGTTGCCGCTATGCTGCTGCAGATAGGGGCTGGCCTCTTCGGCAAGTAGATTTTGCGCGGGCAGATTTTGCGCGGGTAATGTCACGGTCGGGCACTCGGCGGTTGTCGATGAATAAGCGAAGCTAGGGCGGTTGTGCTGGGTCGGCAAATGATTTCAAGTGATTCCATTGTTGCCCTGTCCAGCGGCCGCCTGCCCGCCGGTGTTGCCGTGATCCGCATTTCCGGCCCGCAAAGTCGATTCGTCATCGAAACGATCGCCGGTCCGATGGTTAAAGACCGTGTTGCGGCCTATCGCAAGTTCAGGGCGCCGGACGGATCGGTGCTCGACAGCGGCCTGGTCGTTTTCTTCGCAGGACCGAACAGCTTTACTGGTGAGGATATCGCGGAATTCCATGTCCATGGCGGCCGCGCCGTGGTGGCGAAGATGCTGGAGACGATCGCCGGCTTCGATGGCGTCAGGCATGCCGAGCCGGGCGAGTTCACCCGCCGCGCCTTTCTTAACGGCAAGGTCGACCTGGTCGAGACCGAGGCGCTGGCCGACCTCGTCAACGCCGAGACGGAGGCGCAGCGGCGCTTTGCCGTGCAGAATGCCGAGGGCGTGCAGAGCGAGCTCTATCTGGGCTGGCGGCGTCGGCTCATCCATGCGCGGGCGATGATCGAAGCCGAGATCGATTTTGCCGACGAAGACGATGTGCCCGGTTCCGTTGCAGAGACGGTCTGGTCGGATGTGCGCGCGATGATCGACGAGATCGAGCGTCATGTCGAAGGTTTCCGAGCCGCAGAGATCATCCGCGACGGGTTCGAGGTCGTCATCCTCGGCGCGCCGAATGCCGGCAAGTCCAGTCTGTTCAATGCGCTGGCCCGGCGCGAGGCGGCGATCGTCACGGAAGAGCCCGGCACGACCCGCGATCTGCTCGAGGTGGTGCTGGACCTGGAGGGGATGCGCGTCAGAGTGACCGATACCGCCGGCCTGCGCGAGACGCCCGGCAGGATCGAGGCGATTGGCATCGAAAGGGCAAGGAGCAAGGCCGGAACCGCCGATCTGTTGCTCGTGTTGGAGGATATGGTGGACCCGGTCCCGATCGGCGCAATACCGGCCGATATCCCGACATTGAGGATCGGGACAAAGGTCGATTTGCTGCGAGATGAATCGCTTGCAACGCGCTACGACGCGGTCATCTCGACCAGGGACGGAACAGGGCTGGCGGAGCTGCTGGCGGAGATCGGCCAACGCGCCGCGGCGCAAATCGGCCAGGCCGGCGATGTCCTGCCGTCGCGGCTGCGGCACGTCGAGCTTCTCAATGAGGCGAAACGCTTTCTGCTTGCGGCGGTGGCAGGGGATGAGCGCGGGCAAGAGCTGCGGGCCGAAGAATTGCGGCTGGCAGCTGATAGGCTTGGCCGGATCGTTGGGGCGGTCGATGTCGAGGATTTGCTGGACGTAATCTTCTCGCAGTTCTGCATCGGCAAATGACTCACGTGAAACACTGGGCGGAAAGACTCACGATGATTCACGTGAAACGCTGAGCGACCACGTCGAAGGCATTGTTTCACGTGAAACGGTTCGCCGGGCAATCGCTTTAGGTTGAGTTCGCTCCTCACTGATTCCGGGGCGAGCCGTGGCGCGCCGGCGCTAGAGCTTTGTGCGGTTCTCCCTTCTCCCCTTGTGGGAGAAGGTGTCGCCGAAGGCGATGGATGAGGGGTGCTCCAGCTTGGCTGCGACGGCACTCCGTCCAGCACCCCTCAACCGTCTTGGCGCTGCGCGCCAATCCACCTTCTCCCACAAGGGGAGAAGGGAAGACGGCGCCGGCTTCGCCACTTCTTCGAAGAGATTTGCCCGCCAAGCTCCACCTATTCTTGACACCACGTTCTGACGGGCACATGTGTCGGTCGACTTGAATGCGGGATTCTGAAATGACCGATCACTATGATGTGGTTGTGGTGGGCGGCGGCCATGCTGGTTGCGAGGCGGCCAGCGCTGCCGCGCGCGCCGGTGCCAAAACCGCTCTGGTGACGCTGCGCTTCGAGACGATCGGCGTCATGTCCTGCAATCCGGCGATCGGCGGGCTCGGCAAGGGCCATTTGGTTCGCGAGATCGACGCCCTGGACGGGCTGATGGGGCGCGTCGCCGACGCGGCCGGCATCCAGTTCCGCCTGCTCAACCGCCGCAAGGGGCCTGCGGTGCGCGGGCCGCGCACCCAGACCGACAGAAAGCTCTATCGGCTCGCCATGCAGGCGGCGATTCGCGAGCAGGCCCGTCTCGACGTGGTCGAGGGCGAGGTCCTGGATTTCGAAATCGACAATGAGCGCATAGCCGCGGTGCTGCTGGCGGATGGCCGCCGGCTTGCCTGCGGCGCCGTGGTGCTGACGACCGGCACTTTCCTGCGCGGGCTGATCCATATCGGCGAGAAGAAGATCGTTGCCGGCCGCATGAACGAGCAGGCCAGCCTTGGCCTGTCGGCGACGATGAGCAGAGCGGGTTTCAAGCTCGGGCGGCTGAAGACCGGCACGCCGCCGCGGTTGGACGGGCGCACGATCGATTGGGCGTCGCTGGAGAGCCAGGCGGCGGACGAGGATCCGGTGCCGTTCTCGCTGATGACCGACCGCATCGACAATCCGCAGATCCATTGCGGCATCACGCGCACGACGGCGGCGACGCACGAGCTGATCCGCGCCAATCTGAGCCGTTCCGCCATGTATTCCGGCTCGATCGAAGGGGTCGGGCCGCGTTACTGCCCGTCCATCGAAGACAAGATCGTCAAGTTCGGCGACCGCGAAGGCCACCAGATTTTTCTGGAGCCGGAAGGGCTGGACGATGACACCGTTTACCCCAACGGTATTTCGACCTCGCTGCCCGAGGACGTTCAGATCGACATTCTGAAGACCATTCCTGGCCTTGAGCGTGCCATCATGCTGCAGCCCGGCTATGCCATCGAGTATGATCATGTCGATCCGCGCGAGCTTAAACCGACGCTGGAAACCAAGCGGATTGGCGCTCTTTTCCTGGCCGGGCAGATCAACGGCACCACCGGGTATGAGGAGGCCGCCGCGCAAGGGCTGCTTGCCGGCCTCAACGCTGCGCGGCAGGCTTCGGCAAGCGACCAGATCGTGCTCAGCCGCACGGAGGCCTATATCGGGGTGATGGTCGACGATTTGACCAGCCGCGGCATTGCCGAACCCTATCGCATGTTCACTTCGCGGGCCGAGTTCCGGCTGTCGCTACGGGCCGACAATGCCGATGAGCGGCTGACGCCGCTGGCGACGAAGCTCGGGATCGCTTCACCGGAGCGGATGCAGCGCTTCAACGATGTCATGCAGGAGCTTGAAAAGGCGAGGGACCTTGCGCTTGGAACGACCATGACCCCCAACGAAGCGGCGCGCCATGGGCTGGAGATCAACAGGGACGGAGTGCGTCGCTCCGCCTATGAGTTGCTGGCTTATCCCGGTGTCGATATCGCCTGGTTGGCCCGAATCGCTCCCGAATTTGGCGCCATCGACGCCAAAACGGCAGAGCGCCTCGAAACGGAGGCGAAATATTCGGTTTATCTCGATCGCCAACAGGCTGATGTCTCGCAGATCAGGCATGAGGAAAGCCGGCTGATCCCGGCTTCGCTCGACTTTGCTTCTGTGCCGGGCCTGTCCAACGAGCTGAAGCAGAAGATGCTGGCACGGCAGCCGCGTTCCATCGCCGACGCACAGCGGATGGAAGGCATGACCCCGGCGGCGCTGGCGATCATTGTTGCCCACGTCCGCAATTCCGAGGCTGCCGCGCGAAGGAATGTTGCGTGAATGCTGCCTCATGGGTGAGCCTGCAAGAGGCTGCAGGTCCGGTTTCACGTGAAACATTCGATCGCCTGGTCGAGTTCGAGACGGTCTTCCAGAAATGGAACCGCCGGATAAACCTGGCGGCGCAATCTACGCAGGCCGATGTCTGGCGCCGCCACATCCTCGACAGCGCGCAGCTTGCGCGAATCAAACCGGACGCAAAGCGCTGGGTCGATCTCGGCTCGGGCGGCGGTTTTCCCGGCCTGGTGCTTGCCTTCCTGCTTGCCGAGCGTGACGGCGCCAGCATCGATCTGGTTGAGAGCAACCGGAAGAAAGCGTCGTTCCTGCAAGCGGTCGTCGGGCAGTTCAATCTGCCGGCGAGAGTCATCGCGCGGCGCATCGATGATGCCTATCCGCTTGTTTCGACACCTCAAATCGTCACGGCCAGGGCGCTGGCGTCGCTTCCGACGTTGCTTGACCTATCGGCGCCGTGGCTGACGGCGGGCGCGCGCGGCCTGTTCCACAAAGGCCGGGATTACCGCGCCGAAGTGGCAGAAAGCGCTCAACGATGGTCGTTCGATCTGGTAGAACATGCCAGCGCGACCGACGCTCATGGCGTCATCCTCGAACTGTCTGATTTGCGCCAACTGACTTAGATCGGCGACCTCGGAATGAATTTCTGGCATAGACCCATGATGAAGAATGGCCCCCGAATCATCACCGTAGCCAACCAGAAGGGCGGCGTCGGCAAGACGACGACGGCCATCAATCTGGCCACGGCGCTGGCGGCGATCGGCGAAAAGGTGCTGATCGTCGACCTCGATCCGCAAGGCAATGCCTCGACAGGCCTTGGCATCGACCGCAAGGACCGTACCGTCTCGTCCTATGACGTGCTGACCGGCGAGCTGGATCTGGAAGCAGCGGCGATCCCGACGGCGGTGCCCGGGCTGTCGATCGTGCCGTCGACACTCGACCTGCTCGGCATCGAGATGGAGATCGCTTCCGCGCCCGACCGGGTGCTCAAGCTGCGCAATGCTCTCCGTGCCGCGAGCGAGCGTGGCGCCCCCTTCGGCTATGTGCTGATCGATTGCCCGCCGTCGCTCAATCTGCTGACGCTGAACTCGATGGCGGCGGCCGATTCGGTCCTGGTGCCGCTGCAATGCGAATTCTTCGCGCTTGAAGGCTTGAGCCAGTTGCTGGAGACGGTCGAGCAGGTGCGCCGCTCGATCAATCCCGATCTGATCATCCAGGGCATCGTGCTGACCATGTATGACGGCCGCAACAACCTCGCCAACCAGGTGGTGCAGGATGTGCGGGCGCATATGGGCGACAAGGTCTACGAAACCGTCATCCCGCGCAATGTGCGTGTCTCCGAGGCACCGTCTTATGGCAAGCCGGCGATCCTCTACGACCTCAAATGCTCCGGCAGCCAGGCCTATCTGCAGCTTGCCTCCGAGGTGATCCGCCGCGAGCGCAAACTGCGCGCCGCTTGATGCAGTCGCCCAAAACTGGGAACTGGTATGCAGAAGCTAATTCGATACCGAAACGATCTGGACAGACGATGAGCGAAGACCTTTCAAGAAAAAGACTGGGGCGGGGACTGGCCGCGCTGATCGGCGAAATCGATCGTCCGGCAGCAGTGGAAAAGCAAGGCATGAATGCCGACGGCAAGGTGCCGATCGAGTTCCTGAGCCCGAACCCTAAAAATCCGCGCCGGCATTTTGGCGACGCCGACCTGACCGATCTTGCCCAGTCGATCCGCGAGCACGGCGTGGTGCAGCCGGTGGTGGCGCGGCCGTCGCCGACGCAAGCTGGCCGCTACGAGATCATCGCCGGCGAGCGGCGCTGGCGGGCGGCGCAGCGCGCCGGGCTGAGCGAGATCCCGATCATCGTGCGCGATGTCAACGATCGCACCGCGCTCGAACTGGCGATCATCGAAAACGTCCAGCGCACCGACCTCAATCCGGTCGAGGAGGCGATGGGCTACCAGCAGTTGATCGACGATCACGGCTACACCCAGGCTGATCTCGGCCAGGTGATCGGCAAGAGCCGCAGCCATGTCGCCAACACGCTGAGGCTGCTGAAGCTGCCGGACGTGATCCGCGACATGCTGGTCGACGGCGCCTTATCGGCCGGCCACGCCCGCACATTGGTGACGGCGGAGGATCCGGCGGGCCTGGCCAAGAGGATCGTCGAGGAGGGGCTTTCGGTGCGCCAGGCCGAAGCGCTGGCGCAGATGCCGGCCGGCGCTCCAACCGTAAAACGACAGCCTGCGGAACCGGCGCAAAAAGATGCCGATACGCTGGCGCTGGAAAAGCTGATGACCGACACGATAGGCATGATCGTCACGATCGAGCACAAGGAACGCGGCGGCGTGCTGCGCGTCGCCTATCGGACATTGGACCAGCTCGATGAGCTCTGCCGGCGCTTGAAGCAGGAGCGGTAGGTGCTGAGGCACTCCTGTTTTTAGCCGGCAAATAATCTTCGGCTTAGGAGCAACCCGGCGGACATCTTCGCCCTGGTAATACAACGAGGGCTGGCGAATGCCGCCCTTCCTTTTTCAGTGCTCTGGTAATTGGCGAAATCGCCGAGGCTGCTGATCTCCCCCCTCGAGGGGGAGATGGCCGGCAGGCCAGAAGGGGTCGGCTCACATAAAGCGCGTACGTCGTCTGTCGTCGCGAAAGGCGTCGGCATTCCACGCGCTGGGACCCCCTCTGTCGCCTTCGGCGACATCTCCCCCACAAGGGGGGAGATCACGCTCTTCTACCTCTGAGCCAGCCGGGCACTTTCCACCGCAATGCCGAGCAGCGCCTGCCGTGCCAGCGCGACCGAGAGGTCCGGCCGCCGCCGCGTCTGCAGGACCGCCGTCTGCAGCCTGGTCAAAGCGCGGCCAAGCGCCTCGCTGTTCCAGCGTTCGAGGGCCTTCTCCACCAGCTTGCGCCGCGTGAAAAAAACTGGCGGGCGCGCCGCGGCAACGACCGAAGCGGCGTTGCGGCCGCCGGTGTCCATCTGGCCGCGCATCGCCTGGATCGCCTGCAGCTGCCGCATCGCCGACGACAGCACCAGAAAAGCCTGGCCGCCGGACTGGCAGTGGCGGGTAAAGGCCATGTCGAAGTCGCCGACCTTGCCTTCTAGCAAAGCATCGACGGCGTCATCGAAAGAGAGACCGGAAACGTCGCCCGACGTCGCCCTGACGTCGTCGAGGCCGATCTCGGTCTGGCCATGGGCGTAAAGCACCAGCTTCTCGATCTCGCCGCGCGAGGCCAGCCGGTCACCGCCGAGGTTCCGGCGCAGCGCCTGGCGCGCCTCCAGCGTCATCGACATGCCGGCCTTGCGCAATTCGTCGTCGATGACCGTGTCGATGTCGCGGGCTTCGTCGGCGTAGCACGGCAAGGCCATGGCGATGTCGGCCGCCTCGACGATGGCGCGCAGGCCGACGCCTTTCTTCAAGTCGCCGGCTTCAATGAGTATGATCGCATCCTGCGCGGGCTCTGATGTCAGCGCCTTGACGTCGTCGGCAAGCGCCTTCTGGCCGCTGGCGTTGCGCACCCAGAGCAGGCGCCGGTCTGAAAACATCGGCACAGTGCGGGCTTCGTCGAGCAGGCGGCCCTCGTCGCGATCGACTTCCGAACCGTCCAGCCTGACCACCGAGAACGGATCGTCGAGCGGCAGGCCGGTTTTGCCGGCAAAGGCCTTCGCCCGCTCGGCGACGAGCCCGCGATCGGGACCATAGAGCAGGACGATCGAGATGCGCGGATCGGGCCGCGCCAACCACGAATCGACCTCGTAACCTTTCTTCTGTGCCATGGGGGATGGTTAGCATGATGCGGGCGCGGGGTGAACGGCGGGGCTCCTTCTTCCTTCTCCCCTTGTGGGAGAAGGTGGATTGGCGCGCAGCGCCAAGACGGTTGAGGGGTGCTGGACGGAGCGCCGTCCTTGCCAGGCTGGAACACCCCTCATCCGACCGAGCTTCGCTCGGCCACCTTCTCCCACAAGGGGAGAAGGAGACGCCGCGCGAAGCCCCTCAATCCGCCGAGAATTGCTCATCTGGCGGGAAACCCGGCGCAATCATGCGCCAAATTGCGCGTGGCGGCGGAAGATCGACAAGAAATTTCGCCGACATATCTTCATCTTGGCGAGCGCTGGCCGGTGCGTCGCTGGCCTGAAGCCTTGCCCGACGAATTGGCACTGGTCTGGCAGTGTGCAACTATCCGACCGGGCAACATTGGAGGATCTTGGTCATGGCCGATGCAGGAATGTTGCGCTTCCATGTGCCGGAGCCGGAGGTGCGGCCGGGCGGTACGCCGGATTTCTCTGACGTGACCATCCCCAAGGCCGGCTCGGTGCCGCGTCCCGAGATCGATGTCGATCCGCGCACCATCCGCGATCTGGCTTTTTCGATCATCCGGGTGCTCAACCGCGCCGGCGAAGCCGTCGGGCCATGGGCCGGCCTGCTTTCCGACAACGAATTGCTGGAAGGGCTGCGCCACATGGTGACGCTGCGCAGCTTTGACGCCCGCATGCAGATGGCGCAGCGGCAGGGCAAGACCTCCTTCTACATGCAGCACCTCGGCGAAGAGGCGGTGAGCTGCGCCTTCCGCAAGGCGCTGGCGCCGGGCGACATGAACTTTCCGACCTATCGGCAAGCAGGGCTGCTTATCGCCGACGGCTATCCGATGGTCACGATGATGAACCAGATCTATTCGAACGAAGCCGATCCGCTGAAGGGCCGGCAATTGCCGATCATGTATTCGTCGAAGGAGCATGGCTTCTTCTCGATCTCCGGCAATCTGGCGACGCAATATATCCAGGCGGTCGGCTGGGCGATGGCTTCGGCGATCAGCAATGATTCGAAGATCGCCGCCGCCTGGATCGGCGACGGCTCGACCGCCGAGTCCGACTTCCATTCGGCGCTGGTGTTCGCCTCGACCTACAAGGCGCCGGTCGTGCTCAACGTCGTCAACAACCAGTGGGCGATCTCGACTTTTCAGGGCATCGCCCGCGGCGGCTCCGGCACTTTCGCCGCGCGCGGTCTCGGCTTCGGCATTCCTTCGCTGCGGGTCGACGGCAACGATTATCTCGCCGTCCATGCGGTGGCGAAATGGGCCGCCGAGCGGGCGCGGAAAAATCTCGGGCCGACGCTGGTCGAATACGTCACCTACCGCGTCGGCGCGCATTCGAGCTCCGACGATCCGTCCGCCTACCGGCCGAAGGCCGAGTCCGACGCATGGCCGCTCGGCGACCCGATCGTCAGGCTGAAAAACCACCTCATCCAGCGCGGCGTTTGGTCTGACGAGCGCCACACCCAGGCCGAGGCAGAAATCCTCGAAACGGTGATCGCGGCGCAAAGGGAGGCCGAGCGGCACGGCACGCTGCATGCCGGCGGCAAGCCCTCGGCGCGCGACATGTTCGAGGGCGTCTATGCCGAGATGCCGCCGCATCTCAGGCGCCAGCGCCAGCAGGCAGGGGTCTGACCATGCCAAGGCGGACCATGATCGAGGCGATCCGCGACGCCATGGACGTGTCGATGGCGCGCGACGAACGCGTCATCGTCTATGGCGAGGATGTTGGCTTTTTCGGCGGCGTCTTCCGCTGCACGCAGGGCTTGCAGGCGAAGTACGGCAAGAGCCGCTGCTTCGATGCGCCGATCAGCGAAGCCGGCATCGTCGGCTCGGCCATCGGCATGGCCGCCTACGGCCTAAAACCTTGCGTCGAGGTGCAGTTTGCCGACTATGTCTATCCGGCCTACGACCAGATCGTCTCGGAGGCGGCGCGGCTGCGTTACCGGTCGAACGGCGATTTCACCTGTCCGATCGTGGTCAGGATGCCGACCGGAGGCGGCATCTTCGGCGGCCAGACCCACAGCCAGAGCCCGGAGGCGCTGTTCACCCACGTTTCCGGCCTGAAGGTCGTCGTGCCGTCCAATCCGCACGATGCCAAAGGCCTGCTGATCGCGGCGATCGAGGATCCCGATCCGGTGATCTTCCTGGAGCCGAAGCGGCTCTACAACGGCCCGTTCGACGGTCATCACGAGCGCCCGGTGACGCCGTGGTCGAAACATGACCTCGGCGAGGTCGCCGACGGCCATTACACGGTCCCGCTCGGCAAGGCGGTGATCCGGCGGCCGGGTGCCGCTGTCACCGTGCTCGCCTATGGCACGATGGTCTATGTCGCGCAGGCGGCGGCCGAGGAGACCGGCATCGACGCCGAGGTCATTGATCTGAGAACGCTGCTGCCGCTCGATCTCGAGACGATTGTCGCCTCGGTGAGAAAAACGGGCCGCTGCGTGGTCGTGCACGAGGCGACGCTGACATCGGGGTTTGGCGCCGAGCTGTCGGCGCTGGTGCAGGAAAATTGTTTCTATCATCTGGAAGCGCCGGTGGCGCGGGTCGCCGGCTGGGACACGCCCTATCCGCACGCGCAGGAGTGGGATTATTTTCCAGGTCCCGCCCGGCTTGGCCGGGCCTTGCTTGAGACGATGGAGGCCTGATGATGGGAGGCAGAGCAATCCCTTCGGACCAATTGCCAACCATGGCGCCGCCCCTCATCTGCCTGCCGGCATCTTCTCCCTGTGAGGGACGGGGAGAAGGGGCTGGCCGCCACGCAGGCGATCCCCCTCTCCCCGTTCTTCACGGGGGTCCGAAGGACGGGCGAGACAAGCGGCTCGCCCCGGAATGGGCAGGGGTGAGGGGCAGCGCAAACGCCTCGGTAGGGGAGGCCTGACGATGGGCGAATATGTAATCAAGCTGCCCGATGTCGGCGAAGGCGTCGCCGAGGCCGAGTTGGTCGAATGGCAGGTCAAGGTCGGGGATCTCGTGCGCGAGGACGCGGTGCTTGCCGCTGTGATGACCGACAAGGCGACGGTCGAGATTCCGTCGCCTGTCGACGGCGAGATCCTGTGGCTTGGCGCCGAGATCGGCGACACGGTGGCGATCGGCTCGCCGATCGTGCGGCTGAAGGTGGCGGGCGAGGGCAATGTCAGCGCGGGCGAGGCGCTTGCGGACGTTACGGCGGAGGGTACTGACGATGCACGGGCTCGCCCGTCCTCGGGCTTGGAGCCGTCATCACTCAATTTAGCGCCGTCATCCTCGGGCTCGTCCCGAGGATCTGCCGTCCCACACGGATATGACGCGACCAGTTCCGAGAGGTCGGTAGATCCTCGGGACGAGCCCGAGGATGACGGCGTCAGGTCCAGGGTTAGCAGCGCGCCGCGCCCCGAAGGTGAAAAGCCGCTGGCGTCGCCCGCTATCCGCCTGAGAGCGAAAGAGGCCGGCGTCGATCTTCGGCAGGTCGCGGGAACGGGCCCGGCCGGCCGCATCCAGCATGAGGACATCGAGGCGTTTCTGGCGCGTGGACCGCAGCTCGCGAAAGTCTCCGGCCTCGCCCGCAACGAGGCGGTCGAGGACATCAAGATCATCGGGCTCAGGCGCAAGATCGCCGAGAAAATGGCGCTGGCCAAGTCGCGCATCCCGCACATCACCTATGTCGAGGAGATCGACGTCACCGCGCTCGAGGATCTGCGCGCCGCGCTCAACAAGGAGAAGCGCGGCGGCGCGGAACGGCCGAAGCTGACGCTGCTGCCGTTCCTGATGCGGGCGATAGTCAGGGCGATTGCCGACCAGCCCAATATCAACGCGCTGTTCGACGACGAGGCCGGCATCATCCACCAGCATGGCGGCGTCCATATCGGCATCGCCGCGCAGACGCCTTCGGGGCTGGTGGTGCCGGTGGTCAAGCACGCCGAGGCGCGCGACATCTGGGATTGCGCCGCCGAGGTCATCAGGCTGGCCGAGGCCGCCAAATCAGGCACGGCGATGCGCGACGAGCTTTCGGGATCGACCATCACCATCACCTCGCTCGGCGCCATGGGCGGCGTCGCGACGACGCCGGTGATCAATCACCCGGAAGTGGCGATCATCGGCGTCAACAAGATGATGGTGCGGCCGGTATGGGACGGAACCCAGTTCATTCCGCGCAAGATGATGAACCTGTCCTCCAGCTTCGACCATCGCGTCATCGACGGCTGGGACGCCGCGGTGTTCATTCAACGGATCAAGACGCTGCTGGAGACCCCGGCGCTGATTTTTGTGGATTAGGGCCATGAACAGAGGATCGCAGTGGCGCAGAATGAGAGCGGTAGCGATCCTTCGCGCCCCCCTCTGTCCTGCCGGACATCTCCCCCTCAAGGGGGGAGATCGGCTCTCATCCCGACTTTCGACAATCTCCAGCGTTACAAGACTAAGCGGAGCGCCAAAGCTGCCAATCTCCCCCCTTGAGGGGGAGATGCCCGGCAGGGCAGAGGGGGGCGCTGGCCCGCCGGCTCGACGAACCAAGGTGCCATGATGAAGGAAATCTCCTGCAAGCTGCTCGTCATCGGCGCCGGGCCTGGCGGCTATGTCTGCGCCATCCGCGCCGGCCAGCTCGGCATCGACACGGTGATCGTCGAGTTCGGCAAACCGGGCGGCACTTGTCTCAATGTCGGCTGCATTCCGTCCAAGGCGCTGATCCATGCGGCCGAGGAGTTCGAGAAGATCTCCCACATGGCCGGCGGCAAGAGCCCGCTCGGCATTTCAATCGCAGCACCATCCATTGATCTCGAAGCCACCATCGCCTGGAAGGACGGTATTGTTAGCCGACTGAATAGTGGCGTCGCCGGCCTGCTCAAGAAGGCCGGGGTCAAGACCGTGCACGGCTGGGCGAAATTCCGCGACGGCAAGACCGTCGAGGTCCAGACCGAGACCGGGATGCAGGTGGTCCGCGCGGAGACGGTGGTGATCGCGACAGGCTCGGCGCCGGTCGAGCTGCCGTCGCTGCCGTTTGGTGGGCCAGTGATCTCGTCGACCGAAGCGCTTGGGCTGAGCGAAGTGCCGGAAAGGCTTGCCGTCGTCGGTGGCGGCTATATCGGGCTCGAGCTCGGCATTGCCTTCGCCAAGATGGGCGCCAGGGTGACCGTGGTCGAGGCTTTGCCGCGCGTGCTGGCGCTGTATGATGCAGAGCTGACGCGGCCAGTCGTGAAGCGGCTCACCGAGCTCGGTATCGAGGTGCTGGTGGGCGCCAAGGCCAAGGGGCTGTCGACTAAGGGCGATGCGCTGCTGGTCGAGACGAAGGACGGCAAGAATGCCAAGATCGCTGCCGACAGGATCCTGGTCACCGTCGGGCGCAAGCCGGTGATCGAAGACTGGGGGCTGGACCAGATCGACCTCGATATGGCGGGGAAATTCATCCGCATCGACGACCAGTGCCGCACCTCGATGCGCGGTATCTTTGCCATTGGCGACGTCACTGGCGAGCCGATGCTGGCGCATCGGGCGATGGCGCAAGGCGAAATGGTCGCCGAGATCGTCGCCGGCCACAAGCGCAGCTGGGACAAGCGCTGCATTCCCGCCATCTGCTTCACCGATCCGGAACTGGTCACCGCCGGTCTGTCACCGGACGAGGCAAAGGCGCTCGGCGGCGAGATCAAGGTCGGGCTGTTTCCGTTCGCCGCCAATGGCCGCGCCATGACGAAGATGGGTGAGGAGGGATTCGTCCGGGTCGTTGCCCGGGCGGACAACCATCTTGTGCTCGGCATCCAGGCGGTCGGCCAAGGCGTGTCGGAACTGTCGACGGCCTTCGGCCTGGCGCTGGAAATGGGCGCGCGGCTGGAAGACATCGCCGGCACCATCCATGCCCATCCGACACAAGGCGAGGGTTTTCAAGAAGCGGCGCTGAAGGCGATGGGGCATGCGCTGCATATTTGAGGTGCTTCACCCTTCCCTCTTGTTGGACACAAGGGGAGGAACGGCGCGAACCTACGTCGCCAGGCGCCTTTCCTCTCCCTCCGGCGGGGGGAGAGGTGGCGCTGCGAAGCAGCGACGGAGTGGGGGAAGCCGGTCCTCAAATGCGCCGCCGCTGACAACTCACCACAGGGGCTCAATTAGGGCGAGGCATCGCCCCGATCTGAAATAACGGCGCCCGAGCCAGGTCGACCCCCACTCCGTCGAGCTTCGCTCGACACCTCTCCCCCGGTCGACGGGGGAGAGGAATGGCGCGAACTTATTCCTTCCGGCTCCCATCCTTCTCCACAGAGGTGGCACCTCACCCCGCCAGCCGGCTAACCATCTCATGCTGCGCATAGGCATGGCCGAAGCGGTTGGCGAGGAAAGCGTCGAGCGCGATGTCCTCCTGCTTGATGAAGCCCTTCGCCGGCAAGGTGCCGTCGGCCAGCATGTCGAGCACGGCGCAGATGGCGGAGGCCGTGGTGATCTGGATGGCGCTGCGCACTATTTCGCCGACGCGCTTGGCGTAGATCTTGTTGGCGTAGGTCTCCTGGAGCAGGCGGCCGTTCTTGCGGCCGCTGACGGTGACGAAGACGATGACCACGTCCTGCAGCGTCGCCGGCAGGGCGCTCTCAAAAATGTCCTTCAGCACGTCGCGGCGGTGGCGCAGGCCGAGGTCGTTGAGCAGCGCCTTCATGATCGCGGCGTGGCCGGGATAGCGGATGGTGCGATAGTTCAGTGTGCGCACCTTGCCCTTCAGCGTCTCTGCCAGCGTGCCGAGCCCACCCGACGTGTTGAACGCCTCGTAGGTGACGCCGTCGAGCGAGAATTCCTCGCGCTCCTCCAGCGGCGGCACCTCGATCAACTCGCCTTCGACGATCGCCTCGCAAGGCTCGCAATATTCATTGATGACGCCGTCCGTGCTCCAGGTCAGATTGTAGTTCAGCGCATTCGAGGGGTATTGCGGCAGCGCGCCGACCCGCATGCGCACGCTTTCCAGCGTGTCGAAGCGGCTGGCGAGATCATTGGCGACAATCGAGATGAAGCCCGGCGCCAGCCCGCATTGCGGGATGAAAGCGCTGTTGGCCGAGCGCGCCAGCTCCTTGACGCGTCGGGTCGCGACGACGTCCTCGGTCAGGTCGAGATAGTGGACGCCGGCGCTGGCTGCCGCCTCGGCGATGCGCGTGGTCAGATGGAAGGGCGCTGCGCTGAGCACCGCGAACTTGCCGGCCAAGGCCGCTTCAAGCGTGCCGGCGGCTTCGATGTCGAGCTCGAGCGTCTCGACCGTGTCAGGCAGTTCGGCCGCGCCGAGCTGTGCGGCCGAGCGGTCGACGAGGGTGACGTGATAGTCGCCGGTGGAAGCCAGCATCTCGGCGATGGTCGAGCCGATCTTGCCGGCGCCGACAACGATGATTTTCTTCATGACAGTTCCCTCGCCTTACCTTCTCTCAAGACGATAGAATCGCAGCTTGCCTGTCGAAAGGAAGCGTGGAATTGTTCGAAACGAAGTGGCTTCTTGATTAATATGCCGATGAGGTTCGTCGAAAGTGCTTAGCAACGCCGAACAGGCCCTGCTCTCCCTGCTGCGGACGAATGCGCGCGCCTCGACGGCCGAGTTGGCGCGGCGGCTCGGCGTGTCGCGGACAACCGTGCAAAGCCGGATCGAGCGGCTGGAGCAGCGCGGCATCATCACCGGCTATGGCGTCAGGCTTTCACCCGATTACGAACAGGGACTGGTGCGGGCGCATGTCCTGCTCACCGTCACGCCCAAGCTTGCCGACAAGGTGGTGCGCAGCCTACAGGCGCTGCCATCGGTGCGGACACTGCATTCTGTAAGCGGCAACTTCGACATGATCGTCATCGTCGACGCGCCGTCGATCAAGGATCTCGACACGCTTCTCGACCAGATCGGCGCGATGGACGGGGTCGAGCGGACGTCGTCCTCGATCATCCTGTCGACGCGGATCGACCGCTGAGCGGCAGAACTAAAGCCGTTCTGTAGCGATCCTTCGCGCCCCCCTCTGCCCTGCCGGGCATCTCCCCCACGAGGGGGGAGATTGGCAGCTTCAGCGCCCCGCTCACTTCTGCAACGATGGAGATTGGCGAAAGCCGGGATGACGGCCGATCTCCCCCCATGTGGGGGAGATGTCCGGCAGGACAGAGGGGGGCGCTGTCCCGCTGGCATCAAAAGGTTCCGGCATCGTCGTGATGGCCGGCCTCTAGCTGCCGAGCGGGTGCGGCATGTAGCCGACGAAGCCCGATATTTTCCAGCGACCCTCGACTTTGGCGCAAAAATACAGGGTTTGCCATTTCAGTCTCTCGGCGCTGCCGTCCGTCTTGGCGACCGAGCCGTTGAACTTCTTGTGCAGCACGGCGCGGTCGCCGTCGACATCGATGTCGCGCATGTTGGTGATGCGGAACAGCGCCTCGCGCAGCGGCTCGGCGAATTTGGTCGCCGCGGTTTCCCTGGCTTGGCGCAGCCACTCGTCGCGGTAGCTGCGAAGCGTCGGGAATTGCAGCCGCCAGGCATCCGCATCGCTGAGGAAATGGGCGTGCATGCCGAAGAAGCTCGAGGCGACGAAATCATCCTCGACCATCGTCCAGTCCTGGCCGAGGAAGGCGTCGATGTCGCGGCGCACCAGCATCTCCCAGAGCGCATGGCGGTCGGCGTCGCCGGGCGGAAACGGATTCTTGTCGAAGGTCACTTCTGCTCCCCTATGTTGCGATGTTTTGGGTGTTGCGATGTTTCGCTCGATTGAAGGCTCGACTTGATCCGATCAGTCGCCGATCTGGTCCAGAAACGGCAGATTGCTTGCCATCAGGCCGGCATCGACATTCAGGGTCGTGCCGGTGATGCCGCTGGCAAAGGGCGACGCCAGGAACACCGCGGCGCGGGCGACCTCGACCGGCTCGACCAGTCTTCCTAGCGGATAGAGCTTGCCGACGGCGGCGAGGATCTCCGGCTTGTGCGCAAGGCGATGCTCCCAGGCCCCGGTCCGGATCGAGCCGGGAATGACGGCGTTGGCGCGGATGCCGTTGCGGCCTTCCTCGGTGGCGATGGCGCGCATCCAGGCGTTGAGCGCTGCCTTGGCGGCGGCGTAGGCGGGGTTGCCGAAATGGGCTTGCGCGTTGACCGAGGAGATGAACACGAAGGCGGCGCCTTGCGGCTGGTTGCGCATGACGGGGAGCAATGCCTGCGACAGCAGTGCGGCGCTGCGAAAATTCAGATCCATTTCGTGATCGAGGGCGGCCGTCGAGACCTCGGCGAGCGTTTCTGCCCGCGTCCAGCCGGCGTTGGAGATGACCGCCATTGGGGCCGCCCCTTTACCGATGCGCTTGGCAAACGCCGCCACGGCGGCGTCATCGAGCAGGTCGAAATGATGCGCTTCTTCTATTCCGGCGCTGGTCAAGTCGGTGCCCTCGCGATCGCAGGCGACCACCCTTGCCGCGCAGGCGGACAGGACGGCGACCAGCGCGCTGCCGACGCCGCCGGCCGCGCCCGTCACGACCACGCTGCCACCACCGAAATCGATCATGCGGCTCCTCGCTTTTCCTTCGCCCAATCCTCGCCTGCCGGATGCATCGAAGCAATCGCTGATCGAGCAGGATGCTGATGCTCTTGTAATAAAGCAACATGAATTCCAAAAAATGTTGCTTTCCAACACAGCCTGTATGAGAATCGCCGGGACAGGCGTAGACCTTCCAGCAGGAAACGGGCAAACCGGCGCAGCGAAAGAGCCCGAACCGCGCGGCTCTGCGGCGATTGCCGGATAACAAAGCGCCGATATTTTTGAATAGGAGGCCATTCCTTGCCCAAGCAGTGTTTTGGAACATCCCATGTGCCGCTGTCGCCGGCGGTCCGGGCCGGCGACATGGTCTATGTCTCGGGCCAGGTTCCGGTCGGCAGCGACGGCGTGGTGGTCAATGGCGGCATCGCCGAGCAGACCGAGCAGGTGCTTGTGAATGTGAGGGCAGCGCTGGCGCTGGCCGGCTGCACCATGGAGGACGTGGTCAAGACGACGGTCTGGCTCGAGAACGCCAGCGACTTCGGCGCCTTCAACGCCATCTATGCCAGGCATTTTCCAAAGGATCCGCCGGCGCGCACCACCGTCGAATCGCGGCTGATGATCGACATCAAGATCGAGGTCGAGGCCGTCGCCTACAGGCCGGTCTAGACAGAACGGAGGCGGACGCCGATGCAATTTGATCTCCTCCTGAAGGGTGGCCGCGTCATCGACCCGGCGTCCGGCCTCGACGCGCAACGCGATCTGGCCATTGCCGATGGCCGCATCGCGGCGATCGATGCCGACATTCCGTTCGAGCGTGCCGCGCGCGTCATCGATGCGACGGGCTCCATCGTCGCGCCCGGCCTCATCGACCTGCACAGCCACGTCTATTGGGGCGGCACCTCGCTCGGCGTCGACGCCGACCGCCTCGCCGCCAAAAGCGGCACCACCACGTTCATCGACGCGGGAAGTGCTGGCGCCGGCAACTTCCTCGGCTTTCGCCGCCATGTCATCGAGCGCTCGAAAGTCCGCATCCTGGCCTATGTCAACATTTCCTTTGCCGGCATTTTCGGCTTCTCGCAGACCGTTTCGGTCGGCGAGTGCAGCGATCTCCGGCTCTGCGAACCGCGCGAGACGGTGGCGGCGATGCGCGAGCACGCAGACGTGGTTGTCGGCGTGAAAGTCCGCTCGGGTCGCCATGCCGGCGGCACCAGCGGCATTGCCCCGGTCGATCTGGCGCTCGAGGCCGCCGACCAGGCGGGCCTGCCGCTGATGGCGCATATCGACGAGCCGCCGCCCGGTCGCTCGGAAGTGCTGCCGCGGCTGCGCAAGGGCGACATTCTCACCCACTGCTTCCGGCCGTTTCCCAACGCACCGATCTTCGCCTCGGGCGCGGTGCGGCCCGACATGCGGCTGGCGCGCGAACGCGGCGTCATTTTCGACATCGGCCACGGCATGGGTTCGTTCGACTTCGAGGTCGCCAAGGCGATGCTCAGCGAAGGGCTGGCGCCTGACGTGATCAGCAGCGACGTGCATCTCTACTGTGTCGACGGGCCGGCCTTCGACATCCTGGTCTGCATGTCGAAGCTGCTCGCGCTCGGCATGCCGCTCGTCGATGTGCTGCACGCGGCGACACAGCGCCCGGCCGAGGCGATCGGGCGGACCGATCTTGGCGCGCTTACGGTCGGCGCCGTCGGCGATATCGCCGTGCTGCGGCTGCGCCCGGGCAGTTTCACCTTTGTCGATGCGGTCGGCGCCTCGCTGGTCGCCGAGCAAAGGCTGATCTCGGACGGCATCGTGATCGGCGGCACCTGGTGGCCGAACGAGGCGGCTAACGATCTCGGCGATACCGAGCGCTTCGAAGCGCATGCGCATGACACGCATATCGATGTCGTGGCTAGGCATTTCGGGCGTGGGTGATCTCCCCCCTTGAGGGGGAGATGTCGCCGAAGGCGACAGAGGGGGGCGGTTCGACCGGGCTCGCCTTCCTGCAACGGATGGAGGTTGGCGCTAGACCGCGGCGACCCCCCTCTGGCCTGCCGGCCATCTCCCCCTCAAGGAGGGAGATTACGGCTTCACCCCCGGCGCCCCATAAACCGGCGTCGCAATGCCTTCCATGCGCGCCTTGATCTGCAGCGCCACATATTTCGAATAGAAACGCGACAGCGCCAGATTGCCGCCGTGGAACCATAGCGCTTCCTGCGCCGTCGGCTTCCACATGTTGCGCAATTCGCCTTGCCACGGCCCCGGGTCGCCTTTCACACCCGAGCCAATTCCCCAACACGGGCCGACCTTGTCGGCGACCTCACGCGAGACGGTCGTCGCCACAGTTTCGTTCATCGACTGATAGCCGGTGCAGGAGATGATCACGTCGGTCGCCAGCTCGGTGCCGTCGTCGAAGAGGATTCCTGTCGGCGTCAGCGACTTGATCTCGACGCCGCTGCGGATGCCGATCTCGCCGTCGATGATCAGATCCGAGGCGCCAACGTCGATGTAGTAGCCCGAGCCGGTGCGGTAGGCCTTCATCAGCAGCCCGGTCTCGTCGTCGCCGAAATCGATGGCGAAGCCGGCGCCGCGCAAGCGGTCGTAGAAGGCCGCGTCGCGCGCCTTGATGATTTCGTAGAGCGCGCGCTGACTTTGCGGCAGCAGCGCGAACGGCGTCGAGGCGACTATCATGTCGGCCTTCTCGGTGGTGATGCCGCGGGCGAGCGCATCTTCCGAAAAGATCTCGAAGCCGACCTCCATCAGCGTGTCGGACTTGACCACCGTCGTCGGCGAGCGCTGGATCATGGTCACCTCAGCGCCGCTCTCCCAGAGGTCGACGCTGACGTCATGTCCCGAACTTGCCGCGCCGATGACCGCGACGCGTCTGCCGCGGAATTTCTCGCCGCTGGAATATTGGCTGGAATGCAGGATCTCGCCCTTGAACGCCTCGGCGCCGGGCAGGTCGATCCGCCTCGGCGGACCATAGGCGCCGGTCGCAAAGACGACGTGCTTCGGCTTCAGCGTGATGCGCTCGCCGGCGCGATCGACCTCGACCGTCCAGATTTTTGCGACTTCGTCATAGGACGCGCCGACACATCTCGTGGAGGTCCAATAGTTGAGCTCCATGACGCGCGTATACATTTCCAGCCAGTCGCCCATCTTGTCCTTAGGCGTGAACACCGGCCAGTTCTCCGGAAACGGGATGTAGGGCAGATGGTCGTACCAGACAGGGTCGTGCAGCACGAGCGAGCGATAGCGGTTGCGCCAGGAATCGCCGGCTTGAGCATTCTTCTCGATGATGATGGCCGGCACGCCCATTTGCCTGAGCCGCGCACCCAGCATAATGCCGCCCTGGCCGCCGCCAATGACCAGGCAATAAGGCTGCTGGCCGGCGCCGAGTTCACGCGTCTCGCGCGCTCTCGCCTCCGACCAGGTCTCTCGGTCCGGGTGGGCCTTGTGGCGGACACCCAGAGGCCGCGCCGGCCCACTGCGCTCCTCAAAGCCCTTGAGGTCGGTCATCGCCGTGAACAGCGTCCGGCACCGGCCGTCCTGCAGGCGCATGATGCCCTGGCCCCATGCCGATGACGTCTCAAAGGTGAACCAGGCTTCGATGATGCCTTCGTCCGCGCTTGCTTCGCCACTGAGCTGCCAAGCAGTCGGCTGTGCCGTCGCCAGCGTGGTTTCCAGCATGTCGCGGATCGTCGCGCGGCCTTCCATCGTCTTGATGTTCCAGGTGAAGGTCAGCAGGTCGCGCCAGTAGCAGTCCTCGGCGAACAGATTGGTCGCGGCCTCGGCGTCGCCCGCCTCGAGCGCGCGGGCGAGGGAAGAAAGCCAAGTGGCCGCCTGTTTCGATGGTGCCATGTCGAGCATCTGTTTTCCTTTTCCCTTTTCAAGTCGGCGCCGCCCGGTCTTTCCTTCTCCCCCTGTGGGAGAAGGTGGCCGAGCGAAGCTCGGTCGGATGAGGGGTGTTCCAGAGGACACCAACGTCTCACTCCGTCCAACACCCCTCATCCGTCTTGGCGCTGCGCGCCAATCCACCTTCTCCCACAAGGGGAGAAGGAAAAAGGGCCTTCAGTCCCCGAGCGGTTCCATCTCCTTGCCCGTCCTGTGGATCTGGGCGTTGTACTTGATGCGGCGGACCGTTTCGCGGGCTGAGCCGTCGAGCTTGTAGGCGGCCGCCACCGCCATCAGGTCGATCGCGGCCAGGAAGGCGAACCGCGAGGCCGTCGGCTTCAGCGTGTCGGGATATTCGGGCACCGCGACCGTCAGCCTGACATCACAGGCGCGGGCAAGGTCGGTGTCGGGCGCGGTCACGCCGATCGCGTTGGCGCGGTAATGCTTGGCGAGCTCGACGGCCTCGATCACTTCGCGCGTGCGTCCCGTCGCCGAGATGGCGATCACCAGATCGCTGGGCTTCAAGGTCGAGGCGGTCATCCGCATCAGATAGGGGTCGCATTGGGCGCTGACGGTGATGCCGTAGCGAAACAGCCGGTATTGGGTTTCCTGCGCCAGCGCCGAGGAGCTGCCGCCGAGACCGAACACTGTGACCTGGCGTGCCTTGGCGATCAGCTCGGCCGCCTTCACCAGCTGCGCCGGATCGAGCTGCCGTTCGGCTTCCTGCAGCGCCCGGCGTGCCTCGCCGAACACGGCATTCCAGAACGGCATGCCATTGTCGGCGCTCGCGGGCGGCGGCTTGCTCAGATAGAGCGCGCCGACGACGAGGCTCTGCGCCAGCTTCAGCTTGAAGTCGCGCACACCTTCACAGCCGATGGCGCGGCAGAACCGGGTCACGGTCGGTTCGCTCACCCCGGCGCGCTGGGCGAGCACGGCGTTGGAAGCGTCGACCGCGAACCTGACGTCGTCGAGCACGACGTCGGCGACGCGGCGCTCCGCCGGGCGCAGTTCACGGTAAGAGTCCTTGACCAGCGAGATGATGTCGGGGATGCGCCTGACATGGTCGCGTGTATCCGGCTCGCCATCCGAAGTCAGTCGTGCATGGCCTTCAGCTTCGGTCATGAGTCATTCCCCTGACGTTCGTGGAACTCGACCTCTACCATGTTTGCGCACCGCTTGCCTGCTCCGCTTCACGCGGCGTGTTTTCCGAAGTATGTAGGAAAGCAACAAGCTTTTCAAGAAATAGAAAATGTAATTTAAACAAACAGATACGGCTAGCCCTAGCGATCTTGCCAGCGATAGCGGCGGTCGCCGCTTGACAGTAAAGTAGGATAGTTACAGACTGATTTCTGCGACCGTATGACCCACTGGATCATCGCGCAATCTCCGAGGGGCGCATGAACGAGGGCAGTGCAAAAACCCCGAAGCTTGGCGTGCAGGACGCGACCAAGATCTATCATACGGCTTCCGGCGACCTCTTGGCGCTGGACCGTTGCAGCCTCGACGTTCACGCCAATGAGATCGTCTCGATCGTTGGCCCCTCCGGCTGCGGCAAGACCACCCTTTTGTGGTCGATGTCCGGGCTGCATCGCCTGTCCAGCGGGACCATCCGGCTCGACGGCAAAGAGATCACCGGGCCGCATCCGGATATCGGCATCGTCTTCCAGGAGGCGAACCTGCTGCCTTGGCGCAATCTCGACGCCAACATCCATTTTCCCTTCGAGATCAAGGGCGAGAAACCGGATCGCGCCTGGATTGCCCATCTCGTCAATCGCGTCGGGCTAGACGGCTTCGGCGGCAAGTTTCCGCGCGAGCTTTCGGGCGGCATGCAGCAGCGCGCGGCGATCGTGCGGGCGCTGGCGCTGAAGCCCTCCGTCCTGCTCATGGATGAGCCCTTCGGCGCGCTCGACAGTTTTACCCGCGAGGAGATGAACCGTCTCGTCGAGGAGATCTGGCTCGATACCAAGACCACCATCGTCTTCATCACCCATAGCATCGAGGAGGCGATCTTCCTTTCCGACAGGGTGGTGGTGCTGAGCGCGCGGCCGGGGCGCGTCGCCAAGGAATATCGCGTGCCATTCCCACGCCCGCGCTCGCTGGAGATCATGGCGACGAAGGAGGTCTTCGATCTCACCAACACGATCAAGATGGACATTGTCGGCGAACGCGTGCGGCCGAAGGCGCGGGAGCGCGGCACCGCCGAAATTGTGAGGATCAGGCCGTGAGCGGAGGCGACGCCATACCGGAATTCTCGAAGACAAAGTCGGGCGACGGGCACGACGTCAGCCTGACCAATCTTTCGGCCTTCGCCAGCGGCCCCGGCATCAGGTCGGGTGCCGAGGTCGCCGCCATCATCGCGGTCGCGGTGATCATCATCGGCGGCATCGAGCTGGCGCTGCGGCTCTTCAATGTGCCGCACTACATCATGCCGGCGCCAAGCGCGATCGCCTACGCGCTGTTCGACGAATTCCCACTGATTGCGCCGCATCTCGGCTACACGCTGGTCGAGCTTATTTCCGGCTTCTCGATCGGCGCCATCATCGGCCTGGTGATGGCTGCGGTGATCACGCAATTTCCCTTCGCCGAGAAGATCGTGGCGCCTTACATCCTGCTCTTGGTCACCACGCCGATGCTGGCGCTGGTGCCGCTTTTGATCCTGCGCTTCGGTTTTGGCTACACGCCGCGCATCATCGCAGTGGCGCTCGCCGCCGGCCCAATGGTGATGATCAATGCGGCGACCGGCTTTCGCCGCGTCGACAGCGCCAAGATCGCGCTGGCGCGTTCCTATGGCGCCAGCACCTTGCAGATATTCTGGAAGATCCGGGCGCCGATGGCGCTGCCGATGATCCTGGTCGGGCTGATGATCGGCGCGATCTTCGGGCTTTTGACCGCGGTCGGCGCCGAGATGGTCGGCGGCGGCTTCGGCCTCGGAAACCGGCTGACCACTTATTCGTCGATGATCCAGATGCCGCAGTTCTTCGCCGTGGTTCTGATCCTCTCGACCCTCGGCATCCTGATCTATGTGCTGTTCTTCCTGATCGGCAAGAAGTGGGCGAGCTGGGAGGCGTGAGCGAAAGGTCCCGGGAGGCGGGCGGCAAGAGACTGAAAATCAACAAAAAAGGGGAATGCCATGACCAAAGAAAGTTCAATCAGCCATAGTGCGAGGATCAGTCGCCGTTATTTCCTGCAGGTGACCGGTGCCGGCCTAGTAACGGCGACTGCGCTCGGCGCATCCAGCCTCAGGGCCAAGGCCGAGGCCTATGAAAAATTCACCTGGATCTCGCCGCGCGGCACGCTCGAAGTGCTCGACGACTATCCCTATTGGGCGGCCAAGAAAGCAGGCTATTTCGGCGATCTCGACACCGACATGCAGCCGGGACCATCGGACGGCACCGCGACGGTGAAGTTCGTCGATGTCGGCCAAGCCGACATGGGCTTCCCTTCGCCCGGCGTCTTCTCCTTCGCCATCCAGAACGGCATGAAGCTCAAATCCGTGTTCCACATGGGCGCGCGCGACACGTTCAGCTTCGCTTTCCGCAAGGGCGAGGGAACAAACGACCTGAAGCAGCTAGAAGGAAAGACCATTCTGCTCGGCTCCGCTGCTTGGCAGTCGATCACCGACCCGCTGCTGGCGGCGCAAGGCGTCGACATCAAGAAGGTGAAATATGTCGAGGCCGGCTGGCCGACCTGGGGCACCGCACTTGCCGGCGGCCAGGGCGACGCCGCCCTGTCATGGGAAGGGCTGCGGGCCGAATGGATCGCCAAGAACCTCGACTTCGAATACTGGCTCGGCGTGCAGAATTCGAAGCTGCCGGCGAACACTTTCGTCGTGCGCGCAGCAGATCTCGAGGACCCCGACCGCAAGGCGTTCCTGGAAAAGTATTTGCGCGGCTGGGCGATGGGTTTGGAGTTCGGCTACCAGAATCCACGCGCCGCCGTCGAAGCGGTGTTCGAGCAGTTCCCGACGCTGGCCAAGAATCTCGGGCCCGAGCTCGGCACCACCTCGATCCTGCAGCAGATCAACGTCTTCCGCGGCGACATGGACAAGCGCGAAGGCTGGGGCTCGCACGACATGGCGAGCTGGCAGGGCTTCTTCGACGAGATCCACAAGATCGGCCAGATCACCAGCCCGGTGAAGGCCGAGGACGTCTGCACCAACGAGCTGATCGGCCCCGCCAACAGCTTCGACAAGGCCAAGGTCAAGGCCGATGCCAACGGCTACAAGCTGTCAGAGGGCTTTGCCGCGCTCGATGTTGATAACATCAAGGCGCATCTGTTCGACTCGGCGGTCAAGTAAAGGCTGCAATTGTCTATGTCGGCGCTGCCCTTGGCCTGCCTTGGCTCCTTTCCTCTCCCTCCGGAGGGGGGAGAGGTGGCGCCGCGAAGCGGCGACGGAGTGGGGGAAGGCGTTCGCCAAACGCGCAGTCGCCGTAAGACAGGCACAATCTGGCGAGCAAGTAACCTCAGGCGGGCGCGAAGGTCGACCCCCACTCCGTCGAGCTTCGCTCGACACCTCTCCCCCGATCGAGGGGGGAGAGGAAAGCGCCGGGCAATGAGCGGCGGCGACTGATCTGAGGTGATTGTCCCAGATAGACATACGAGCGGCAACCGATCGCCGCGCACAACTCAATGAAGAATTTGGGAGGCTGAGATGACCAACAAGGTGAAAGTGCTGGTGATTGGGCTGGGCAATATGGGCGCGTCGCATGCCAGCGCCTACCACCGGCTGGATGGCTTCGAGATCGTCGGCATCATGAGCCGGACGATCAAGAGCAACACAAAGATCCCGGCGGAATTAGCCGGCTATCCGCTCTACGAGGATTTCGATCAGGCGCTGAAAGAGACCAGGCCGGAAGCCGTTTCCATCAACAGCTGGCCCAACACGCATGCCGAATATGCGCTGAAGGCGATTGCCGCCGGTTGCCATGTGTTCATGGAAAAGCCGCTCGCCACCAATATCGAGGATGCCGAAAAGGTCGTCGCCGCGGCGCGAGCGAAGAACCGCAAGCTGGTGCTCGGCTATATCCTGCGCGTCCACCCATCATGGATCAAGTTCATCGAGGTCGGCAAGACGCTCGGCAAGCCGCTGGTCATGCGCCTCAACCTCAACCAGCAGAGCAGCGGCAGCGCCTGGCACTGGCACAAGAACCTGATCGATTCGCTGATCCCGATCGTCGATTGCGGCGTCCACTATGTCGACGTCATGTGCCAGCTGACCGGCGCCAAGCCGGTCCGCGTTCACGGCATCGGCGCCAAACTGTGGGCCGACGCCGCCAAGCAGAATTACGGCCATCTGCACGTTACTTTCGATGACGGCTCGGTCGGCTGGTACGAGGCGGGCTGGGGGCCGATGATGAGCGAGACGGCCTATTTCGTGAAGGATGTGGTCGGCCCCAAGGGCGCGGTCTCCATAGTCGCCGGCCAGCAGGCGAGCAGTGCGGCCGAACTGGCTGAGGTATCGAACTCCGCCGACATCGATCGCCACACCAAGACCGATGCGCTCAAGATCCACTACGCACAGGTCGACGGCGACAAGAATTTCAGCAAGCCGGACGAGATCGTCAGCATGGAGGACGAACCCGGCCATCAGGAGCTTTGCGACCGCGAGCAGGCATTCTTCCTGCGCGCCATCCGCGAGGATCTCGACTTGTCGGAGCAGATGGACGCCGCAGTCAACAGCCTGCGCATCGTGCTTGCCGCCGAGCAAAGCATCGCGGAAGGGCGGACCGTCGAGCTGGCCTGAGGCCTAGCTCCGCCTTCTCCCCTTGTGGGAGAAGGTGGCCGCCCACAGGTCTTGCCTCCGGCAAGCCCGAGGACAGGCTCCGCGGCCGGATGAGGGGTGGTCCAGCTTGGCACCGACTGCACTCCGTCCAGCACCCCTCAACCGTCTTGGCGCTACGCGCCAATCCACCTTCTCCCACAAGGAGAGAAGGAAGAAAGGACGCCGTTTGCGCACGGCAGAACGAGGGAGAGAGGCATGGCCGAAATCACCGACAGCTTCCTGGAAACCTACGCCGAATCCGACGCGCTGGATCTGGCCGAGCTGGTGAAGCGCGGCGAGGTCTCGCCGGCCGAGCTTGTCGAGGCGGCGATCACCATGATCGAGCGACTCAACCCGGCGCTGAACGCGGTGATTCACCGGCTCTACGACATGGCGCGGGCTTCGGCTGAGACGGTCGATAGAAGCGCGCCCTTTGCCGGCGTACCATTCCTGCTCAAGGAACTGGGCTCGTCCTGGACCGGAGCGCCCAACACCAACTCCTGTTCTTTCCTGAGAGATGTCGTCGCCGATTTCGACACCGAGGTCGTGCGCCGCATGAAGGCGGCGGGCCTGGTGCTTGTCGGCAAATCCAATGCGCCCGAGAATGGCTGGTCGATCAGCACAGAACCCAAGCTTTACGGCGCGACGAAAAACCCTTGGAAGCACGGCATCACGCCGGGCGGCTCGAGCGGCGGCGCGGCCGCAGCCATCGCCTCGCGCATGGTGCCGATCGCCGAGGCCAGCGATGGCGCTGGCTCTATCCGTATCCCGGCCTCCTGCTGCGGCATCGTCGGCCTAAAACCGTCGCGCGGACGCGTCAGCCTGGCGCCCTTCGGCGACTATTGGTATGGCGGCGCCTATTTCCTGTGCTGCTCCAGGACGGTGCGCGACACGGCGGCCTATCTCGATGCCGTGGCCGGCGCGCTGCCGGGCGATCCCTATACGCCGCCGGTGCCGGGCGGCAGCTGGCTCAGCCTCTCGTCGCGTGCGCCGAAGAAACTGCGCGTCGGCTTTACCGTCACGCCGCCAAACATCGACCCAGAGGTCAAGGCCACGGTGCTGGCGACGGTCGCCGCGCTCGAGCACCTTGGGCACGATGTCGAGGAGCACGACATGCCGCTCGACGCCAACGCGGTGTGGAAGACCTACACCAACATGACCTGCGTGCAGACGGCGGCAACCTTCGGCTACCACGAAACGGTGATCGGCAGGCCGGTGACGCCAAGCGACGTCGAGCCGGTAACCTGGGCGATCATCGAGCGCGGCCGCGCAACGAGCGGCATCCGCCACATCTCCGACGTCGAGACGATCCGGCAAATCGGCCGCGACATCGTCGGCGATCTCGCGCCCTACGATCTCTTCATCACCCCGACCTTGACGCAACTGCCGAGGCCGTTGGGCTATTACGACATGTCGGAACCGGACATCGACCGCTACAATGCGAAGTGGACGGACGCCGTCTTCGCCTTCCCCTTCAACATCTCCGGACAGCCGGCGATCTCGCTGCCGCTTGGCTGGTCAGCCGGCGGCGTGCCGATCGGCGTGCAGCTGGTCGGCCGCTACGGCGACGAAGCGACCGTGCTCGCCGTCTCCACGCAGCTGGAACGGGAGATGCCGTGGAAGGATCGGCGGCCGAAGGTGAGGGGGTAGGTCTCGTTCGCCCTCGCCATCACCTGTTCCGGGGAGCCGTGGCGTTGCGCCTCGCGCGGCTCCCCTTCTCCCCCTGTGGGAGAAGGTGTCGCCGAAGGCGACGGATGAGGGGTGCTCCAGCTTGGCACCGACGCCACTCCGTCCAACACCCCTCTTCCGTCTTGGCGCTGCGCGCCAATCCACCTTCTCCCACAAGGGGAGAAGGCAAGGTAGGTCAACCCGTGCCCCGCGCTAGCTTCTGATCCGAACCGCCATCCAGCCATGCGATGTCGTCCGGCGAAAGCGCAATGTCGAGCGCCCGCAGACTGTCCTCCAACTCGTCGAGCGTGCGCGGTCCGATCAGCGGGACGGACGGGAACGGCTGGGCCAGGACATAGGCGAGCGCGACATGGATCGGGCTCTTGCCCAGTCTGTTGGCGAGCTCGATTGCCCGGTCGCGGCGGCCGAAATTCTTCTCCGAGTACCAAACCCGGACCAGCTCTTCATTGTCACGCTGGTCGCGCCCGGCGCGGCCGGTGAAGAAACCCCGCCCTTGGCTCGACCAGGCAAAGTTCGGCATCTGCCGGGCGGTCAGCCAGGCCTTCCATTCATCGCTCGACGATGTGACGCAACCTGGCCAGATCGGCACCAGCATTTCGGCCAGCGAAAAATTGTTCGAAAGCGCGCCAGGCTTTTGCTTACCGGTCCGCTCGGCATAGGCAATAGCCTCGTCCATGCGTTCCCTTGTCCAGTTCGAGCCGCCGAACGGACCGCGAATGCGGCCAGCCCTGACCTCCCTGTCCATCGCGTCGACGAACTCGTCGACCGGCACGTCCGGATCGTCGCGGTGCATGAAATAGACATCGACATGATCGGTCTGCAGCCGGTCGAGCGACTGGGTGAGCTGCTTGCCGATCACATCGGGATAGCAGAGCGGGGTGTGCGCGCCCTTGCCGATGACCACCGCTTGCTCACGCACGCCGCGGTTCGTCAGCCACTGGCCGAGCAGCGTTTCGGTGTAGCCGCTGCCATAGATATAGGCGGTGTCGAAGACGTTGCCGCCGGCTTCGAAATAGGCATCGAGCAGGATCATGCCCGAGGAGAACGTGCGAAAATCCTCGAAGCCGAGCGCCAGACACGAGGCCGGCCGCGGCAGGCCCGGAATCTCGCGCTTCGGAATGGTGGTGCCGCCGGAGCGCAGCCGCCGGCCGGAGATGGTGTTGAGGCGTTTTTCGGGCTTCTCGATCTCGTATTCGAGGCCAATCGCGGCGCGCCATTTGTCGAGCACGCGCAGATTGCCGAGACTGTCGGCCCAGCCCATGCCCGGCCAGGCAAACTCCTGCTTCCCGGCCAGGATGGCCTCGCCGGCGGCGTCGACCTCGAAAGCGTAGAGCCAGCGGTCTTCCCTGACCTCGACCACCTCCTCCCCGCCCGGCCGGATGATGCGGATTTCGCCGGTGCCGCCTTCCCTGCCGCTCGCATACCAGAAATCCGCGACCTCGATGCGACCCTTGGTGCCGACGATGCGCAGGACATTGTCCTGCGCCAGCGAAATGCCGCAGGAAACTTCGGCGACGATGCCATTGGGAAAATGCAGGAGCGCCGAGGCCCATTCGTCGACGCCGGACTGGCCGAGATGCGCAGCGCCGACCACCTTGTCCGGCTCGGCGAAGGGCGTTCCGACCGCCGCCCCGGCAATCAGCCGCGCCATCGAAACGGGGTAGCCGCCGACGTCCAGAATGCCGCCGCCAGCGAGGTCGTTGGCGTAGAGCCGGTGCTCCGGCATGAAATCAGGCATGGCGAAGCCGAAGCTCGACTTCACCATGCGCACCTCGCCGATCGCGCCGGACCTGATCAGCTCGACCAGTTTTGCCGTCTGCGGATGCAGCCGGTACATGAAGGCTTCGCCGAGAAAGGTACCGGCCTTGCGCGCCGCATGGATCATCGCATCGGCCTCGAAGGCGGTCAGCCCCATCGGCTTTTCGCAAAGCACATGCTTCCCGGCCTCGGCCGCCTTGATCGCCCATTCGGCGTGGCTGGGATGCGGCGTCGAAATGTAGATCGCATCGACGTTCGGGTCCGCGAGCAAAGCCTCGTAGCCGTCGAGGATGCGGGCGCCGGGGAAGTTTTCAGCGAGGCCTGATTTGCCGGGATTGCGCGCGGCAATGGCAACCAATGTGCCGGTGCGCGAATGTGCCACGCCGCCGGCAAAGGCCTTGGCGATGGCGCCGGGCCCGAGAATGCCCCAGCGGATGGGCGCGATTGAAGTCATTGTCATTCTCCTGGGATTTGAGACGAGCTGGCCGTCAGCGCAGCCGCCGTCCGTTGTCGTCGAATAAGTAAGATTTGCGGATGGAAACGGTGATCTCAGGGGCGTCGGGCACCTCGGCCGCGTCGCGCTGGATGACGATATCGTCGCCAGCCGCAGTACGGGTGTAGAGAAAGCTCGTGCCACCCAGATGCTCGACCACGTCGATGGTCACAGAAAGGTCGGCGTCGCCCTTTCCGGCATGACCGAAATGTTCTGGGCGAACGCCCACCACTACCTTGCTTCCCGGTTCGGGCACCGGGCCATTCAGCGGCTGTGTAAGACGCGTCCCGCCTGCCAATTCGACCGTCACGCCGGAAGCGCTGTGCCCCAGGACCCGAGCTTTGATGAAGTTCATCTTCGGCGAGCCGACAAAGCCCGCGACGAACTGATTGTCGGGGTCACTGTAAAGATCGAGCGGCCTGCCGATCTGCTCGACATAGCCGTCGCGCAGCACCACGATCCTGTCGGCCAGCGTCATCGCTTCGGTCTGGTCGTGCGTCACATAGATCATGGTGACGCCGAGCTCCTTGTGCAGGCGCGAGATCTCGACCCGCATCTGCACCCTGAGCTCGGCATCGAGGTTGCTCAGCGGCTCGTCGAACAGGAACACTTGCGGCTCGCGCACGATGGCGCGGCCGATGGCGACGCGCTGGCGCTGGCCGCCCGACAATTGCCGCGGGCGGCGCTTCATCAGCTCGGCGATGCGCAGGATCTCGGAGGCCCGCTTCACCCGCCGCTCGGTGTCGGCCTTCGGGTTGCCGTTCATCCTCAGCCCGAAGCTCAGATTCTGCTCGACACTCATATGCGGGTAGAGCGCGTAGGACTGGAACACCATGGCGATGCCGCGATCGGCCGGCTCGACGTCGTTCACCACCTTGCCGCCGATGGCGATCTCGCCGCCGCTGATGTCCTCGAGCCCGGCGATCATCCTCAGCAGCGTGGACTTGCCGCAGCCGGAGGGGCCGACAAAGACGACGAATTCGCCGTCATTGACGTCGATGTCAGCGCCGTGAATGATCTGAAAGCCGCCGAAGCGCTTGACGACATTTTTGAGTGTGACCGCTGCCATGCTGATCCTATTTGATGGCGCCGGCGGCAATGCCGGCAACGAAATGGCGCTGCAAGAGCACGACCACGACGAGCATCGGCACGGTGAGCATCACGGCGCCCGCCATGATGCCGCCCCACGACACTTTGGTGAGGCCGATCAGCGTGCCGAGCGCCACCGGCGCCGTCATCGCGCCGGGCTTGGAATTGATCAGCAGCGGCCAGAGATAGTTGTTCCAGGAGGCAAGGAACAGGATGATGGCGAGCGCCGCCAGCATCGGCCGCGCCAGCGGCAGCGCTACGAACAGGAAGATCCGCCACTCCTTGACCCCCTCGACCCGAGCGGCGTCGAACAGATCGCCCGGCATCATCGAGAAGCTCTGCCGCATGAACAGCACGCCGAGCGAATTGAAGAGCGGCGGCACGATCAGCGCCACCCAGGTGTTGGCGAGCTTGAAGTCGCGCGCCACCATGATGAATTGCGGGATCAGCACGACAGCATAGGGTAGCGTGATGGTGCCGAGGATGATGGCGACGACCACGCCCTTGCCGAAGAACTGGTAGCGCGCCAGCGCCCAGCCGGCCATCGAGGTGAGCAGCACCGACAGGAACGTATAGGTCACCGCCACTGAGACGGAGATGCCGATGGCGCCAATGAAATTGGTGTCGCGCTGCAGATTGTTGACATTGTCGAGGAAACTGCCGTGCGGCAAAAGCTCGATGCTGGGGCTGAAGATGCCTCTGTCGGGCATGGTCGAGAAAACCGCCATCATCCACAGAGGAAACAGCCAGATCATCGCCAGCGGCGTCAGGAAGAGATGCAGCGCGATGCTGCGCCCCAGTTTTGAAGAGGAACGCGAGCTCATTTCGGGTCCCTCGTCAGCCACAGTTGCACCAGCGAGATGGCGATCGCCAGCCCGGCCATGGTGTAGGCGATGGCCGAGGCGTAGCCGAAGTTGAGCGACCTGAAGCCCTGGCGGTAAAGCAGCAGCCCGAGCGTTTCGGTGCCGCCGCCCGGTCCGCCGCGTTCGGTGATCAGGAACGGCTCGGTGAACAGCTGCATGGTGCCGATGATCGACAGCACGGCGCAGAACACGATGATCGGCTTGAGCAGCGGCAGGGTGATGTAGAAGAACTGCTTGAGCTTGCTGACGCGGTCCAACGTCGCCGCCTCGTAGACATCCTGGGGGATGGACTGCAGGCCGGCGAGCAGGATGATGGCGTTGTAGCCGGCCCAGCGCCAGGTCACCGCGATCATGATGACCGCCATCGCCGGCGTGACGTTGGAAAACCAGTCGATACGGGGCAGGCCGACACTGTTCAGCAGCTTGTTGATGATGCCGTAATCGAGGTTGAACATCAGCCGGAACACCGCCGAATAGGCGACTTCGCCGACCACCACCGGGGCGAAGAAGGCGAAGCGGAACAGGCCACGGGCTTTCAGCAGCGGCGAATTCAAAAGCACAGCCATGATGATCGCCAAAGTGATCATCACCGGCACCTGGATGACGAGGATGAGCAGCGTGTTCTTCAAGGCATTGAAAAAGGCGGGGTCGCCGATCAACCGGCCCCAGTTGAAGGTCGGCGCGAACCGCCACGGCACGGTGCGCGTCGCCTGGAAGGAGATCAGGAACGAGTTGATGATCGGCCACAGCCAGAAGATCGAGAAGATCAGCAGGTAGGGCGCGAGGAAGCGATATGCCGTGGCGTTCTGATTGCGCATCGTTGCCCTCCTTTGCCTCTCGTTTCTAGGTTTGCCGGCTTGCTGTCGAAGTCGGCGCCGCCGCTGTCTTACCTTCTCCCCCTGTGGGAGAAGGTGGATTGGCGCGCGGTTGAGGGGTGCTGGAAGGAATGCCGTCCTGCCAAGCTGGAACACCCCTCATCCGACCTCGCTTCGCGAGGCCACCTTCTCCCACAAGGGGAGAAGGGAGAGCCGCGTGAAGATCACTCTTCGACCGGCAGGCCGGTCGCCGAGGCGATCTGGCTTGCGGCATCGTCGAGCGCCGCCTTGGCATCGGGATAGCCACCGCCCAGATATTTGGTCTGCACCGCGCGGACGATGATCTCCGCGTCGCTCTGGAACGGCGTGCCGCGGCTTGGGACGACCTTGGGCAAGGTGCCGAGGATGTCCTTCCACACCGCCTGGCCGCCCCAATAGGGCTGGCCTTCGGAGACATAGGGGTCGTCGAGCGCCGAGATCAGCGACGGCACGAGGCCAAAACCCTTCAGCATCGCTATCTGGCCCTCATTGGTCGCAAGCGAGTATTTCAGGTAGGCGTAGGCGGCCTCCTTGTTGTTGGACACCGAGGTGATGGCGAGTGACGAACCGCCGAGATTGGCGGCGCGCGGGCCGTCGGCGGTGAGGCTCGGCATCAGATAGACGCCCCATTTGCCGCTACCGTCGGGCGATTCGGTGCGTATGGTGCCCTCATACCAGCCGCCATACATCTGGGTGGCGACAGTGCCGGCGGTGTTGTTGGTGATCTTGGTGCTCCAGTCGGCCGAGGTGATGATGCCGGCGTCCTTCATCTCCTTGATCTTGGTCATCGACGCCACACAGGCCGGCTGATTGACGGTGATCGACTGCCCATCGGCGGCGAAATAGGCGCAGCCCTGCTCGTTGGCGATCATGCGGAAGAATTCGGAGTCGCCGTTGAAATCGGCGTTGGTCATCGTCACGCCGGGATTGGCGTCCTGGATCTTCTTGCCGGCGGCAATGAAATCGTCCCAGGTCTTGATCGACGCGGGATCGACGCCGGCCTTCTCGTAGAAGTCGCGGCGGTAGAACATCGCCACTGGGCCCGAATCCCATGGCATCGCATAGGCCTTGTCTTCCACTTCGAGTTCGGTGCGCTTGAAATCGGGGAATTTTGCCTGGTCTTCGGCCGTGTAGCCCAGCGTGTGAAGGTCGACGAAGCAGTCCGGGAACTGGCTCCAGTAGTTCTCGGCCTCGCCGTTCTCGATCGTCACTATATCAGGCAGTCCCTCGCCGCCGGCGGCGCAGCCGGCTATCGACTTGTCGTAGGTCGGCTGGTTGCCGAGATCCTGGACCGTGACCTTGACGTCGGGGAACTGCTTGTTGAAGCCTTCTATAGTGGCCTTCAGCGATGAAGCGGCGACGTTCCAGCTCCAGATCGTGATTTCGCCGGACTGCGCAAAGGCCGGGGCTGAGCCCAGGGCAAGCGCGAGCGCGGCGCAGGTCAATGTGGTGCGCATCGAAATCCTCCCATTTCATTTGCTCTCTCTTCGCGAGCATGGCTAGACTAGGCACTGGCGAAGGCTTGTCCGCGACAAAGGGAATAAAGAATTGGCGGAAAGTAAGATGCCTGAAAGACCGTTTTACCAGCCTGGCGCCAGCAGCGTGGAGGGCCTGCCGCTGCTCCTGCAGACGTTTCACAATCATCCCCTGGTGATGCTCAAGCCGCATTGGCATGCCCAGGTCGAGGTGAACTTCATCATGTGCGGCACTGTCCACTACCGCATGAGCGATCACGAGATCTCGCTTTCGGCCGGCGACATGTGCCTGTTCTGGGGCGGCCTGCCGCATCAGATGATCGATGCATCGGACGATGCCGTCTTCGCCGGCGCGCATCTGCCACTGGTGCATTTCTTCCGGCTGCATTTGCCCGCTGATACTCGCAACCGGCTGATGACGGGCGCGACATTGGTGACCAATGCCACCGACCGGTCCGACAGCGACAATTTCGAGCGCTGGAACCGCTATGTCCGGTCAGGCGATCCAGCCAAGGCCGAGCACGCCGTGAATGAGCTGTTGCTGCGGCTGGAGCGGGTGCGGTTCGAGCCCTACCGGCTCGCACCCGAAACCTCGATCGAGCAGGAAGCAGGCAATCCTTTCGATCAGCAATCCCTGCGCAATGTCGGGCGCATGTGCGACTTCATAGCGGAGAATTTCCTCTACGAGATCGACTGTGTGGACATCGCGGCGACGGCCGATATCCATCCCAAATACGCCATGAGCATCTTTAAGAAATCGACCGGCATGACGCTCAACGAATATGTCAACCTGCTGCGGCTCAGCTACGCGCAGGCACTGCTGATGCACCAGGATGCCAACGTGCTGCGCGTCGCGATGGACTCCGGCTTCGGCTCGCTCAGCGCCTTCAACAAGTCGTTCCGCAAGCTGGCCGGCATGTCGCCGTCGGATTTTCGCAGAGGCGCTGGCGTCAGATAGTCCCGGGTTGAAATGCCGTCCTGGTTTGCGTTATCAGCAAGGGGTGAGACTAAAAGAATATTTCTATCTGCTTGGATTGAAGCCAAGAACACGCGTTTACGGCCACTCGATACAAGTCATCGATCTCCCGAAAGACGGGAAGATTGAATTCGCTCGCTGGAAGAACCCGCGCGGGGCAGACCTCGATCTCACCCAGGGCGAAGTCGATGACCTGCGGACGTTCCTGAGCGATGGCGACGTGGCGATCGACGTTGGTGCCCAGGTTGGCGACAGCACGATACCGATCGCCCTCGCCTGCGGGCCGCAGGGCCTGGTCCTCGCTTTCGAGCCGAACCCTTTTGCCTTCACGATCCTCGGCGCCAATGCCGCGCTCAACCCTTGCAGACTGAATATTTTTCCGATTCCCTACGCGGCGACGCCGGAAGATGGGTCGTTCGTCTTCGACTACGGCAACCCGGGATTTGAGAACGGCGGCGACCACACCGGCGTGTCGCGGTGGAAGCACGGGAGCGCTTTCAGTATCCCGGTCGAGGGACGGCGAATTGAGCCGTTGATCCGTGCCCGGCTCGGCCAGCGCATCA
Source organism: Mesorhizobium sp. M6A.T.Ce.TU.016.01.1.1 (assembly GCF_003997065.1). Taxonomy (NCBI): domain Bacteria; kingdom Pseudomonadati; phylum Pseudomonadota; class Alphaproteobacteria; order Hyphomicrobiales; family Phyllobacteriaceae; genus Mesorhizobium; species Mesorhizobium sp. M6A.T.Ce.TU.016.01.1.1. The sequence goes on from NZ_RZTJ01000015.1 coordinate 89,289, forward strand.
AGCGCCTGCGCTACATCAAGACCGATGTGGAGCAGCATGATCTGTCGGTTTTGATCTCGATCGGCGCGCTGATCGACGAATGCCGGCCCTACATCAAGTCCGAGGTCAATCACAATCTTTCGATGGACGAGCGGGTGCGGATGCGCCGGTTCTTTGCCGACAAGGGCTACGATGTCCACTTGGTGGGGCCGACGACGCTGTTCGGTCCGAAACTCACCGAAAACGATCTCGGCAGGAAGAAGAATTTCGACATGTTCGCGGTTCCCCGGAACTGACGCCGCTGGCCCTTCCAGTGCGTCGCGTTTGGTGCGTGCGGCGGTATGGTGGCCGCCAGCGGGTTTTGATATCGTCTAATGACCCGTGATGTGGTCTGACGTTTGCGGTCCGACATTTCTCTTGAGACAGGCCGTTCGGAATTGCGGGACAGTTTTCAGCCAGTGCGCGAGGGACCTCGGTTTCGGCCGGATATACAGGGGCTGCGTGGTCTCGCGGTCGCTCTGGTCGTGGTTTTTCATCTGTGGCCGGATGTTCTTCCCGGCGGATATGTCGGCGTCGACGTCTTTTTCGTTATTTCGGGCTATCTCATCACAGGCTTGCTTGCGCGAACAGCAGTGCGCGACGGCCGGATCTCGCTGATCGAATTCTATTCCCGGCGAATCCGGCGGCTTCTGCCAGCAGCAACCCTGGTGCTGCTTGTGACGCTGTGCGGAACGTTGTTTTTCCTCTCGAAGGCGCGCTGGGAGGAAACAGCCAACCAGATCGGCGCCAGCGCCCTTTATGTCCAGAACTGGCGGCTGGCCTCGATCGCCGTCAGCTATCTCGATGCCGACAGCCTGCCGAGCCCGGTACAGCATTACTGGTCGCTCTCGATAGAAGAGCAGTTCTACATCGTCTGGCCGCTCCTCATGGTTGCGGCGATCTGGCTGGCGCGTCGCCAGGGATTCCCGCTGAGACTTTCATTGATCGGGGCATTGTCGCTCGTTTTCGCCGGGTCGCTGATCGCGTCGGTGATCTTGACCGAGATGGACCCTGCGCAGGCTTATTTCGTGACCCAAACGCGCATATGGGAATTGGCGCTGGGAGGGCTGTTGGCCCTCACCGGACACGGGTTTCGACTGGGAGCGTTCGCACGACAGTCATTGGCGGCGGCGGGCGTGGCAGGCATCCTCGCATCCGCCCTGTTGTTCTCCGCGTCAACGCCTTTCCCAGGCGCAAGCGCCTTGCTGCCGACCCTCGCTACCGTTCTTGTCATCCTGGCCGGCGAGGTTGAACGCGGTCGGTTTCGCGGGCTTGATTCGAAAATGCTTCGCTTCATCGGCGACCGGTCGTACTCGATCTATCTGTGGCACTGGCCACTGATCATTTTCTTTCTGGCGCAGGGCTACTCCGTGTCGCTGGTCAACGGTCTTGGGCTGATTGTGCTGACCACCGCACTATCGGACTTGTCTTATCGATATGTGGAACAACGATATCGAGAGGCTCGCGCCCGTGTCGAATGGAAACCGCTGGGATACGGCACTTTTGCGATACTTGCTTGTGTGGCGGTGTCCGGCGGCCTGCTCTATTCGCTGCGCACCGAAAGCATCGACACGGCCTTGATCGGGACGCCTTCCTATCCTGGTCCGGCTGCGCTGCTCATCGACGCTCCCGTTCCCGACGGCGTGGATCTCCTTCCTCCCCTTGCCCGGTTGAAGCGGGATTTGCCGATTGCGTATCTATCGAAGTGCCACCAGGAGGAAGGCGCAGAACCATTGAGATGCTCTCTCGGCGATCCGGCCGGTGCGAGGGCCATCGTGCTTGTGGGGGATTCTCACGCCGCCCAATGGATCCCGGCGCTGGACAGGATTGCCATGGGCCGCAAGCTCAAGCTGGTCACGTTTACAAAGTCCGCCTGTCCATTCAGCCGTGTCCCGATCGTCGCCTATGGCAAACCCTTCGTGTCTTGTGCCGAATGGCGGGAGAACGTGCTCGCCGAGATCATCAAACTGAAGCCGGATCTGATATTTACCAGTCAATCCGGCTACGGCACAGTGCCACAAGAACAGATGCTCGAGGGCCTGCGGAGCGTCTGGAGCGAGCTGGTGGAAACAGGCTCGCAAATCGTCGCGATTCGCAACACGCCCTATATCAAATTCGATCCCGGCGATTGCTTGAGCACCACGCCGGCCAAATGCTTCACCAAGCGCAGTGAAGTCGAATCGAACAGCACGTTTGCCTTGGCAGCAAAGTCGCAGAAGAATGTGGTCTTCGTGGATATGACCGATGCCATATGCGGCCCGCTCCTATGTCCCGCAGTCGCCGGCAACATCATCGTCTGGCGCGACCTTCACCATTTGACGGCCAGCTATTCGCTTGCCCTGGCCCCCTATCTGGCATCGAGGGCCGGCCTTTGAAAGTCGGGCGTCGATGCCGTGCCAGTCCCCGCTGGTGCAGTTGAGCGCCCACGCAAAAACGCACCACCGGCCGGAGCCGGTGGTGCTCTCTGGACAGTCTGTAGGGGCAGGACCGTCCAGCGATCCCCGAGGATCTGGGCTCAATGTGGGCTCTTCCTTGACCCATGGCATCGGCCAAACAGATGAAGGAGCCCGCCAGCCGGGCAAGAATTTTCGATAGTTGCGGTGCGCCGCCGCGGACGCACGAATTGCAATTTTATTCGGCTGCGTCAGGAATTTCGCCTGACGTCTCGTCGGAAGATTCTGCCGGGTCATCCCCGGCCTCTCTTGCCAGGAACTTGTCCAAAGCTGCCTGCAAGGACAGGGTGGCCTGCGGTGAGGCCGGCGTCGTCGAAACGACAGCCATCGCATGAGCAATTCCGCTCGTCGTCTTATCCTTAGCCGCCGCAGAAGTTGCGGCTCCGTGTCCCTGCGATCCGGCGCCGCCAGAGTTTCCGCCGTTGCCGTTGCTCCCGCCGTTACCGTGTCCGCCGCCATTGCCGCCGGGTCCGGCGAAGACGGGAGACGCGATAAGGGCGAGAGCGGCGACCGTTGCGAACAGACTGGTTCGAGTTTTCATGGTTTCTCCTTACGAGTCGCCGTCCCGCCAGGTTGGTTCTGGATCATAAATGTGAGGACTCTCTAATATGAAGGTCCACTATTTAGCCAGTTTCGTTTAAATACAGCCGTCCGCAAGGGACCTTGGTCCGAGATTGAAAAGCAAAAGTCCTAACTCTATCCGGGGCGTATTGCGCGGCGAACAAACGCTTGCTGGTCACAAGCCAGCAAAGCGAGATAGCGAAATCGATGGGAGCGCGTAGACGCAATCCTCCGCGATCACGCGATACACATCGCGGCTGGCTGCGGTGCGAGGGTAGGAACCACTGGCGGTTCTTGCCGCCTATTGCGTTTTAACCCCGACGATCTCTGCAAAAGGACCGCCAACGCCGGGCGCGCGAAGTGCCGCTCCTGTCGCGCCGCATGGGATCACTGCGACGCTGCCGGCGCCAGTCGTAATATCCTTCCCGCTGGCTCGTCGGTCAACGCCATTACCGCGCCGTCGGGAGCCTGCACCACGTCTCGGACGCGGCTGCCGAGAGCGAGGACTTCCTCGCCGGCGAACTGCTCGCCGTCAATTCTGACACGAACGATGCCTGCCGCGGACAGTCCGCCAATCAGGAGGTCGCCTCGCCAATCGGCAAACATGTCGCCGGTGCAGAAGGTCATGCCGGAAGGCGAGATGACCGGTGTCCAGCTATGGATGGAGCCGGCAAACTCCGGCCGTGTCGATGGATCGGGGATGCGTTTGCCCGAATAGTGCCGCCCCCAGCTGACCACGGGCCAGCCGTAATTCCTGCCGGCTTCCGGAATGTTTAGCTCATCGCCGCCGCGCGGCCCCATTTCCGCCGTCCAGAGCACGCCGGTTTCGGGATGGATCGCTGCGCTTTGCACATTGCGATGGCCGTAGGACCATATCTCGTCGGCGCCGTCCTTGCCGACGAAGGGATTGTCGTCAGGCACAGAACCATCGGGATTGATGCGGACGACCGTCCCGAGATGATTGCTCGCGTCCTGCGCCTGTTGCGCCTTGCCGCGCTCGCCGAGCGTAACGAAGAGCTTGCCGTCCGGCGCGAACACCAGGCGGGAACCGAAATGGTGCCGGCTCGAGACGGCTGGTTCCTGCCGGAAGATCACTTCGAAGCCCGAAAGCGCGCTCCCGTTCTCGTTCAGGCGTCCACGGCCGACGGACGTGGCCGCGCCGCCGCTCCGCTGCTCCGAATAGGAGAGATAAACCGTCCGGTTGTTGGCAAAGTCCGGATCGAGCGCCACATCCAGCAGGCCGCCTTGTCCGTCGGCGAGGACGTCCGGCACACCGTCGATCGGATCGGAAACGGCCCCGTCGGTCGAGACGAGCCGCAGGCGCCCCGGACGCTCGGTGACCAGCAGCGTGCCGTCGGGCAGGTAGGTCGCGCCCCAGGGATGTTCGAGCCCTTCGGCAAAGGTCTCGACAGCAATGCGGCCTGTTTGGCTCTCTATGCTCTTGGAAGGGTCCTGCGCGAAGGTGGTCGAGGGCGCGCTGAAGGCAAGAAGAAAAGACAAAGCAATCGGTATCCGCAGCATGATTTCTCCATCCGAACGGGGGGAGCCGCCGGCTCCTCGATATAATGACCGACTACCGATGCGGTTCCCAAGCTGGCGAGCGGGTTCTCATCAATGGCGTATATGGCGGCCGAAGATGTCCGCCTGCTGCTAAGCTGCAAGCGGCGCTTCGGCGTAGCTGTCAATCGCTGCGATCTCTTCCTTTTTCGCGTCAGCTTCCATAGTGAGGTCAAACGCGGCCTGCATGTTCATCCAGAACTGAGGCGTCGTATTGAAGAACTTGGCAAGGCGAAGCGCAGTGTCGGGAGTGACGGGCGTCACTTCGGCCACAAGGCGCTCAATCCTGGTCCGTGGCACATGGAGCTTTTTGGCGAGCGTGTAAGGCTTCAGACCCAGAGGGGCAAGAAACTCCTCCCGCAAGATTTCGCCAGGGTGGATCGGCGAAGTAAAGTGTAGCATTGCAGATCTCCAACTCTTGGTCGTCCCCACTCTTGGTCGTCAATGGCAATCGGCGATTTCAACGTCCTCGGCGTTGCCGTCTACCCACCGAAAGCAGACACGGAATTGGTCATTAATGCGGATCGAGTGCTGTCCGGTGCGGTCGCCTTTCAGCGTTCCGGGCTGTCAACGAAAAAGTACCACCGCGTGAGACTGACGGCCCATCTTCAGATGAAGGCAATCTATGATTGAACTGGTCCAGGCGAAAAGATGGATGACGATACGTCGCCGATTTTGGCACGAAAAGCTCACCGTGGCGACATGGTCGCGACACAGGGCCACAAAGCAAATCGGCCGCCCGAAGGCGGCCGATTTAATCGCTTGATTCCCTGAGAGAAACTGGAGCGGGTGAAGCGATTCGAACGCTCGACCCCAACCTTGGCAAGGTTGTGCTCTACCCCTGAGCTACACCCGCTCGCGCGGCTTTTTGGCCGCAAGCCGCGCCTATATGGCTGAAGGGCGCGGCGATTGCAACAGGGAAATCGCAGGTTTTTTGGCCGCACCCGGCGACGTAAACGAGCCTTCGGTAGCGTGGATAGCAACGGAATCGGCAGCCTCGCTGCGCAACGGTCTTGTCTCGGCCGCGTCATTGGCCGTAAACGGCGTGATCCAAACCGCGACAACAACAAGTCCGACAAGAAACAACATGCCGAAAACCGAAGCCGAGCTCTTTGCCTTTCTCGCCGATCTTGGGATCAAGGTCTCGACCATGCGTCATCCGCCGCTGTTCACGGTCGCCGATTCGCAGGCGCTACGCGGAGAAATCGCCGGCGGACACACCAAGAACCTGTTCCTTAGGGATAGGAAGGACAATTTCTTCCTGGTCAGCGTCGGCGAGGAGGCGGCGGTCGATCTCAAGCAGATCCACCACGTGATCGGGGCTGCCGGGCGCGTGTCTTTCGGCAAGCCAGAGATGCTGATGGAGCTTCTCGGCGTCCTTCCGGGCGCGGTCACGGTGTTCGGCGTGATCAACGATACCGAGCGGCGGGTCAAGGTCGTCCTCGACCAGGAGCTGATGGGCCATGCCATCATCAACGCCCATCCGCTGACCAACGAGGCAACGACATCGATCGCCGCCGCCGACCTCGTCAAATTCGTCGAGGCAACCGGGCATGATGCTGTTATCTTGAAAGTCACGGCATGATCGCCACATGGATGACGATAAAACCGACTTCTGAGTGAGGAAATGGACGTTGTGCCGGGTCGGTGGGCCGGCGGCGCGACCGAAAGGGTGACGAGATGAGCGACAACAACCAATTTGGCGGCCCATTTGGCAGCAATGGCGGGCAGTATGCCACCACTGTGCAGTATGGCGGCACTGACGCCACCCCCGCAAAAGTCGCGCTTGGCGAGCCGCCTGTCGCCGTCGACCTCATCAAGGACACGACGACCGCCGCATTTGCCGCCGACGTCATCCAGGAGTCGCGCCGTCAGCCGGTGCTGGTCGATTTCTGGGCACCATGGTGCGGGCCCTGCAAGCAACTGACGCCGCTGCTGGAAAAGGCGGTCACGGCCGCCAGCGGCAAGGTCAAGCTGGTCAAGATGAACATCGACGACCATCCTTCGATCGCCGGCCAGCTCGGCATCCAGTCGATCCCAGCGGTCATTGCCTTTAGGGATGGCCAACCGGTCGACGGCTTCATGGGCGCCATCCCCGAGAGCCAGATCGCCGCGTTCATCGAGAAGGTCGGCGGCAAGAACAATGGTGCGCCGCAGGTGGCCGAGGCGCTTGCCGCGGCCGCGGAGGCGCGCGACGCCGGCGATGTGCAGACCGCGGCGGACATATATGACGCGATCCTGGAACAGGCGCCGGAGACGATCGAGGCGATTGCCGGGCTTGGCGATCTGCTGTTCGAGGCCGGCGATGCCGAGGGCGCCGAAGCCGTGCTGGCCCGGGCGCCGGAAGCAAAGAAGGATGCGCCGCCGCTCGCCGCGGTGCGCGCCAAGATGGCGCTTGCCGCGCAGGCGGCAGCTCTTGGCAATCCGGCGGAGTTCGAGCGGCGCCTGGCTGAGAACCCCGGGGACCACCAGGCACGGTTCGATCTTGCCATGATCCAGAACGCCAACGGCGAGCGCATGGCGGCGGCCGACAATCTGCTGGCGATCGTCAAGGCCGATCGCTCGTGGAACGACGACGGCGCCAAGACGCAATTGCTACAATTCTTCGAGGCATGGGGCATGACCGACGAAGCAACGCTGGCGGCGCGGCGCAAATTGTCATCGCTGCTGTTTGCCTGAGCGCGGCATGGACTGTTTTTGCCTGATGGCCTTGCTGTCGGCTGCGGCTGCGCCAGATTAGGGGCCAGACCGATCCGTTTTTCGCTTCCCGACGATTTGCGCGTCAAGTTGCGATGGGGTGGACGGATTTGATGCGCTTCTCAATGAAGCGAGCGGAGGACTGAAGTGCAGGCGGGAAACGCGCATTACCGGCTCGATACGGATTTGCCGTCGACGGTGCCGATCTTCCCGCTTGAAGGCGCATTGCTGCTGCCGGGAGGCCGCATGCCGCTCAACATCTTCGAGCCGCGTTATCTGGAAATGGTGGATGAGGCGATCGCCGGATCGCGGCTGATCGGTGTCATACAGCCCAGCCTCGACGGTGCGCGGCGTGCCGATGGCGAGCCGGAGCTTTGCAATGTCGGCTGCGCCGGACGCATCATCGCGCTTTCCGAGAGCGGCGACGGCCGTTACCTGATTTCGCTGCAAGGTGTGTGCCGGTTCCGTATCGTGCAGGAGCTCGCGGTCAAGACGCCCTTCCGCCAGTGTCGGTTTGCGCCCTTTCTCACCGATCTCGATGAAGATCAGGCAGAGGCCGGGATCGACCGGCCGGCGCTGCTCAAGGCGTTTCGCGCCTATTTGCAGGCCAACGATCTTGAAGCCGACTGGGAAAGTGTCAGCCGTGCCGAAAATGCCATGCTGGTCAATGCGCTGTCGATGATGGCTCCCTACGGGCCGGCCGAGAAACAGGCGTTGCTCGAAGCGGCGGACCTGAAGACACGCGCCGAAACGCTGATCGCCATCACCGAAATGGCGCTGGCGCGCGAAAACGAGGATTTCGGGTCGAGTTTGCAATAGGTGGCTCTTCCTTCTCCCCCTGTGGGAGAAGGTGGATTGGCGCGTAGCGCCAAGACGGTTGAGGGGTGCTGGACGGAGCGCGGTCGGTGCCAAGCTGGAACACCCCTCATCCGACCGAGCTGCGCTCGGCCACCTTCTCCCACAAGGGGAGAAGGAAGAGCCGCGCGAAGCTTAAATGCTGGTGAGAGGACGGGCCGAATGGTGGATGGGCGTGACGGAAAGAAGGCCAATGTCGATCCCAAGCTGCTGGAGTTGCTGGCCTGCCCGCTGACCAAGGGCCCGCTTACCTGGGATCCGGAGCGCGGCGAGCTCATCTCGAGGCTCGCGCGGCTTGCCTATCCGGTGCGTGACGGCATCCCGATCATGCTGCCTTCGGAGGCGCGCTCGCTCCCCTTCGACGACGGATTGCCGCCGCCGCGCCTGGGCGGACCGTCCTGAACTGTAGTGATCTTTCGCGCCGACATTTCGCAAGATTGTGCACCGCCGCACCGGTATCCCCTATTGAAAATTGCGCCCCTTGGGCATGACGCTTTCTGCCTTCCCCGATAGCGTCGGGATATCCTGCCGGTCGCTTTGCACGACAGGTACATCGGGCTTCTCCTCCAAAAGCACGGATAGCCAGGGCGTCAAATCCTCGATCTTCTCGGCGACGATATGGATGACGTTCGATTCCGACTGCAGTTTGCCGGTGACACGAACGAACCGCGCCCCCATGACAATGGGTCGGTAGCGATTGAAGGTTCTTTCCCAAAAAATGACGTTGGCGACGGCATGCTCATCTTCCAGTGTCAGGAAAATCGCTTTGCCAGTGCCTGGGCGCTGCCGCACGAGCACCAGGCCGGCGACGGAGACCCGCCTGCCATCCGGCACGGAGGGGAGGCGCGCATTGGGCGTGACGCCGGAGCGATCCAGCCGCTGGCGCAGAAAGGCAAGCGGATGCGCCTTCAGCGACAGGCCGAGCGAACGGTAGTCGTGGACGACATGCTCGCCGAGCGGCATTGTCGGGAGCCGGGTTTCGGGCTCGAGGTCGCGCAAACGGATCGCCGGCCGGTCGAACAGCGGCAAGGTCTCGGCGGCACTCTTGCCGTCGAGCGCGCGGACGGCCCACAGGGCGTCACGGCGGTCGAGGCCGAGCGAACGGAACGCGTCGGCTTGCGCCAGCTTCTCGATCTCATCGACATAGAGGCCCGAGCGCAGCCAGACATCGCGAACGGTTGCGTAACCGTCACCACGTCTGGCGACAAACACCTCCATGCGCTCCTTCGATAGGCCCTTGACCTGGCGGAAACCCAGCCGGACGGCATGATTGGTCCGGATAACACCGCGCATCTGGGTATGGCGTTCAAGGATGCGGGCCGGATCGAAAGGCTCTTCCTCCAGCGCGCAATCCCAACCGGAAAAATTGACGTCGACCTCGCGGATTTCGACGCCATGGTCGCGCGCATCACGGACAAGCTGAGCCGGCTGATAAAACCCCATCGGCTGGGAATTCAGGATCGCGGCACAGAACACGTCGGGATAGAAGGTCTTGAACCAGCAGGAGGCATAGACCAGCAGGGCGAAGGAGGCGGCATGGCTTTCAGGAAAGCCATACTCGCCAAACCCCTCGATCTGCTTGAAGCAACGCTCGGCGAAGTCCTTTTCGTAACCCCGCAAAACCATGCCATCGACCATCCGCTTGCGATAATTGCCGATCGTGCCGGTGCGCTTGAAAGTGGCCATGGCGCGGCGCAGTTCATCGGCTTCGCCCGGTCTGAAGCCGCCGGCGACGATGGCAATCTTCATCGCCTGTTCCTGAAACAGCGGCACGCCCAGCGTCCTGCCGAGTATCTCTTCCAGTTCCGGCTTGGGATATTCGGGTTTTTCCTTGCCCTGCCGGCGGCGTAGGTAGGGGTGGACCATGTCGCCCTGGATAGGGCCCGGCCGCACGATCGCCACTTCGATGACGAGGTCATAGAATGTTTTCGGCTTGAGGCGCGGCAGCATCGACATCTGGGCGCGGGATTCGATCTGGAAGACGCCGATCGTGTCGGCACGGCAGATCATGTCGTAGACATGTTTGTCCTCGGCAGGGAGGGTGGCCAACACATAGGGTTGGCCATACTCGTCCCGCTCATCAGGATAATAATCCCTAAGCAGGGTGAAGGCGCGCTGCAGGCAGGTCAGCATGCCGAGCGCCAACACGTCGACTTTGAGGATCTTCACCGCGTCGAGATCGTCCTTGTCCCACTCGACCATCTTGCGCTCGTCCATCGCCGTCTTGATGATGGGCACGATCTCGTCGAGCCGGTCCCTGGTGATGACGAAGCCGCCGACATGCTGCGACAGATGACGGGGAAAGCCCATGATCTCGTTGGCGCATTCGATCACATGCCTTGTCGATGGATCGGTCTGATCGAGCCCGCCGGCCCTGGTCTCCTTTTCGCCGAGCTCCGAGGTCGACCAACCCCAGATCGAGCTGGACAAAGCGCTCCGGACATCATCCGACAGGCCCATCGCCTTGGCCACTTCGCGCATCGCCGACCGGCCCCGGTAGCTGACGACGGCCGCGGCAAGCGCGGTGCGCCTGGCGCTGTATTTGGAATAGATGTACTGGATGACCTCTTCGCGCTTTTCATGCTCGAAATCGACATCGATGTCGGGTGGCTCGTTTCTTTCCTCGGAAATGAAGCGCTCGAAAAGCGAGTCGATCCGCTCAGGGCCCACTTCGGTGATGCCGATGCAATAGCAGACCACCGAGTTGGCCGCGGAGCCGCGTCCCTGGCAGAGTATGCCTTGGCTGCGGGCGAATTTGACGATGTCGTAGACAGTCAGGAAGTAGCGCGCGTAATTCAGGCGCTCGATCAAAGCGAGTTCTTCCCGGATGCGCTTCGTCACATAGGCGGGAACGCCTGAGGGATAGCGTATCGCGGCTCCCTCTCGAGCCAGCCTTTCCAGCTCGGCCTGTGGCCCGAGGCCGGATTCCGTCGGTTCGTCGGGATAATTGTATTGGAGGTCACTGAGAGAGAAGCTCAATTCGCCGGCAAAGCGCAGCGTTTCCGCCAGTGCCTGCGGATGCCTGCGGAAAAGCCGCGCCATCTCCATTGGCGGCTTCAAATGGCGCTCGGCATTGGTCGCCAGTTCCAGCCCCGCTTCGGCAATAGGCACGTTGAGGCGGATCGCCGTCAGCACGTCCTGCAACCGGCGCCGTTCGGACGTATGGTAAAGAACGTCGTTGGTCGCCATCAGCGGAATGCCCGATGCCTCAGCCATGGCAACTGCCTGCTCGATGCGGAAGCGGTCGTTGCCGTGATAGTCCGGCGAAACGGCAAGCCGCAGGTTCTTGCCGAAGCGATCCTTGAGCCGGCTAATCAGCCTGAGATCGTCCTCCGCCGGCGCCGACAGGTCCGGCAGGATCGCCAGCGACATGAGATCGCCCCATTCGAAAAGGTCGTCGCGATAGAGAAGCGGTGCGCCCTTTTCGCTTTCGTCGCGCATATTGGCTTGCGTCAGCATGCGGCACAGATGGCCCCAGCCCTTGCGGTTCTGTGGATAGGCGAGAACATCAGGCGTGCCGTCGCAAAAAACCAGACGGCAGCCGGGATGATAGGATAGTCCTTCCACCTTGGCCTGCTGCCAGGCGCGCACGACACCGGCCACCGTGTTGCGGTCGGCAAGCCCGAGCGACGAGAATCCCAAAAACTTTGCCGCGACCACCAGCTCCTCCGGTTTCGAGGCGCCGCGCAGGAACGAGAAATTCGACTGGATGCCGAATTCGGCATAGGGAACGACCGCCAGCGCGTTCATGCGAAGACCCCATGCATGAACCAGCGCGGCGGGACTTGAGAGGCGCCGTAGAGACCCTGGCGGTAGAGCCAGTAACGGCGGCCGTCGCTATCCTCGATGCGGAAATAATCCCGGGTCGGCGCGTCTTCCTGCCCCGCCGCCTCCCGCCACCATTCCGGGGCGATGCGTTCCGGCCCTTCGGCGCGCGCGACCCGGTATAGCGCGCGCCGCCAGCGGAAGTTCATCGGCGGTCCCTCAGGCATTTCGGTGACAGGCACCTCGATCGGTTCGGGCGAACGGAACAGCCGGATCGGCCGCTCCGGCCGAAAGACAGGCTTGGATGAAGTGTCTTTCATCTTGTCCGGCTTCTTCGGCGGAGAGACCCTTTGCGGCGCCTCCGCGAAGGGAAGCGTGGCGACGGCGCGCTCAGGCAGATGACTCTCGACGGCAACCGGTTTCAGGACCGCGCTGTCGCCGAGCCGGGCGCGGATGCGGTCGGCGAAAAGGGCGATATCGGCGCCGTCATCGCGCGTCTCGCCGGCGAGATCCGCCTGCTGCATGTCGAAGGCCGCGGCCGACAGGACCGAGAGGCGCACGAGATCGAAGCCATAGCCGGCATCGATGTCCTGCTCGAGCGCGGCAAGCCTTTCATGAAACAATTTTTGGATCAGCAGCGGCTCGCGCAACGGCCGCGACGTGCCGACGGCGATGCGGCTGACGGCGCCGTCGACGCGGAAGAGCAGCAGCGCCAGCCTTCTTGCGCCCTCGCCGCGGCGCTCGAGATCCGCCTTCAAAGTCGTCGCTAGCATTTTCACCAGCCGCTCTATTTCGTCGGTCAGCATGATGGGTTCTGCGAGGTGGCGTTCGACCGAAAGCGGCGCGACCGGCAGGCGCGGCGACACCGCCTCGTCGAGGCGGCCGAGCGCCTGGTCGAGACGCAAAAGCAGCGAGACACCGAAGCGGCGGGCGAGCGGCGCGCGGGGGGCTGCCATGACGGCGCCCGCCGTGCGCAGGCCGACGCTTTCCAGGCTGGCGCGGATATCAGGCTCGATGCGCAGCGCCGCCAGCGGCAAGGGTGCGAGAAGCGCTTCCTCCTCGCCACCGGGGACGATGCGGTCACTGGCAAACCGCGCTGCCGCCCAGGCAGCACCTGGTGTGGCGGCAAGGCCGGCGCGGACATCAAAACCCTGGTGGAAAAAGCGCGACAGGATGTCGTCCAGCATCGACCGTTCGCCGCCGAAAAGATGGGTGCAGCCGGTGACGTCGAGGAACAGGCCATCGGCTGCGTCGAGCGCCACCAGCGGGGTGTAGCGGTCGCACCAGTCGGCAAGGCTTTCGAGCAGGCGGCGGTCGGCCTCGGGATCGGCTTCCAGTACGTCGATCGACGGATGCATGGCGCGCGCGTCGGCTATGCCCATGCCGCGCTTCAGATGAAGCGCCTCAGCCCGCTCGTCGAGGGCGGCGATGCGCTGCGCGTTCCCTTGGCGATGACTGATCACCAGCGGCAGGTGATCCGACGGCCGGGAACGCCAGGACCGCCCCAGACGCTGCCGCAGGACCCTTTCCGCGGCGAGGTGCGGGAACCACAGGGACAGAATTCGCTGCCCTTCTTTCCTCGCCCCTTCTTTCTTCGAAACTGTGTTCATCGGGGTTCCACTCCAGTGTGAATTGTCCTGGCAAGGCCGTGCGGCTCTTGCCGATGCTGACGGTGAAGGCGGGACGGCCGATCGAGCCGGCAAGCGGCCCGGCGATCGTTTCGCGGGATGCCGACGGCGCCGCCGACAGGACGAGGCGGACGGGTGCCGCCGTCGGTTCGGGTTCGCCGGCCTGGCGCAACAGGAACACCGGCCGGCCGGCATTCTGGGCCCGGGCGTGCAGCCGCCGCGTCGCGGTGAGATCCAGCCGCTGCGGGCTGCCGCGGATTTCGAGGATGACGGCGGCGAGCGCCGTCATCCGGGCGGCCTCCTCGGCGATCCACAGCGCATCGAGGAGCCTTGGCGCCTCGGAAAACAGCAATTGCTCCGGCTCGATGCCGAAGACGGCGTGAAGCCCTCTGGCATAGGGGAAGCCCGCCTCCCGGAAGATTTCCGCGGTGCCGATCCACAGGACCGGCAGTCGCGGCCCTTGTTTGAGAATCAGGCTGACGAGCGACAGGGCGAAGCCGGCGACGGCCCCGGCATCACGGGTCGCGGCGCCATGGATCTCGCTCAGCGCCGCCTTCGGCAGGCCGCCGCAGAGCGCGGTATCGAGACCCTCGGCGCCGGTGCGCAGAAACGCATCGGGCGGCGCCACGGCGAGGCCGCGGCGGACGATTGTTAGACCCTGGGGTATGACATCCGCTGTTGGATTTTGGGGGGTGACATCCGCATCGACGGGGGTTGCGCCAGCCGGCGCCTCCAGGCGCTCGGGCAGCGTTCCCTCGATCTTCGCGATCTGGCGGCGCAGGACAAAAACAGTCTCCCGCGCCACGGCGTTTGTCGCCATGACGGTCAGCTTCCACTCACAATTGTTCCTGTTATGTTCTTATAGATTCCAGAGGGCGCCCGAAGAGTCAAGCGGAGTCATGGGGAATTTATTCCTGCCCGCGTGTGGACGGCAACCCGGCCATTTGCCGATTTCGGCTCGAAAGCCTATATGCCGGGATCAGAAGGACAAAGCATGGCCCGCATCTACAAGACCCGTGTCTGGCACGACCAGCTTTCGCCATCGATGGAGGAAATGGAGTTCCTGGCGCTGGAGGCTTACGCCCATCTGCCGGAGGAATTTCGCAAGCTGACCGGCGAGATCGTCATCCAGATCGCCGAATTCCCGACCGACGAGATCATGGACGATCTGTCGCTGGAAACGCCCTTCGACCTGCTCGGCCTGTTCGAGGGGCGCGGGATCGCCGAACGCTGGAATCCGCAGACCGGCGAGGGGCCGAACCGCGTCACGCTCTACCGCCGCGCCATCCTCGACTACTGGGCCGAGAACGAAGAGACGCTGGGCGACATCGTCACCCATGTGCTGATCCACGAGATCGGCCATCATTTCGGCCTGTCGGACGACGATATGGAGCGGATCGAAGAGGCGGCGGAGTAACGGCCCACGCTTCGTCGCCGCTATCCTGCTCCGGTTCGGCGTCATTTGCGCCGGCGCGCATCACTGTGAGAGATAGATCTTCGCCGACTGGCCGGCGATGCCGCTGAATTTCCAGTGGCGGAGTTGATGATCATGGTGTTCACGACCATCGAGATCTTGCTGGAGGTAATGTTCGTGGTCGAGTTGTAGGTGACGTCCCGGTTGGGCAGATAGATGATCCCAGTCAGAGACTCGCCGTTCGAGCCGTTGAACACATACTGGCGCTTGTTGGCGTTGTTGGCGGGATCGCTCGTCTTTTCTAACATCAGGATATCCTTGTAGGCACCGCTGCTCGGGGCCGAGGCCGTGATGGTGAGGGCGCCGTTGGCCTGGATCATGCTGTCGGTATCCGGGAAGTAGAAGGTGACGCCTTCGGCGATGACCTTGGCGCCGGAATTGATGATCATCGGTCCCTTGATGATATGAAGGCCCGGATTGAACGTGACTGTAGGGCTGCCATTGAAGTTCACCCAGCAGTGCAGTCCCGGGTTCAAGGTCTGCGTCTGTCCGTCATGCGCGCCGGATGTGGTGCAGGTCGAGGGAACGGCGGGCTCGGGAATGGCGCCGGCATAGGGATCCGCCGTGACGGCGCATGCCGTCTCCAGCTTGGACAGCGTACCGCCGTTCTTGATGTATTTCGTGCCCTTCACGCAGAGCTTGCTGATGTTCATGGTGACGCCGGCATTCATGATGAAGGCCGGGTCCCTGGTAGAATGAACGTCGATCACGCAGGACTCGGCATCCACGTTGGCGCCACTATTGAGCAGCAGCGCCTGCGGGTTATTCGCAAGGACGATGATGCAAGGGACGGCCGACGTAGCCATCTTGACGGCGGACGTGACGCGAACGTTGACGGTCGGGTCGCCCAAGACAAATGGGAACAAGCGCGGGTAGCTGTAGGTCGCGCTGCCCGAGAGCGTACTGTTGTCCAGCTTGATGGACATGTTGGCCTTCAGGTCCGGGTCGGCCGCGAAATCCGGGCTGCCGGCGATGAACCCGCTGAACAGGGACGTCGCCGTGGTCTCGGCGGAGGTGGCGCCCTGCGCCGCGCCCCCCAGCAGGGCGGCGTCGAGAAGGGCCTGCAACTCATTCTTTTCGCGGAGGACGTTGGTATAGTCGATCGCAAACCCGATCGCCCCGACCAACGGCAGCAGGCTCAGCGCCATGACGATGGAAAGGTTCGCGGCGCGGGAATGGACAAAACGACCATAGCAGGATGTCGCCATGGCGCTGACGATCCGGGCCAATGCCGACCGCAATTCGAACCTCAACCTCATGGCAATCCACCCCTCAAATGCGCGCCCATCGGCGTTCTTAGCCGCGAAATGATTTCGATTCGGTTTCGGAATCGTAGCATTTGATGCCGGGCCTTCCGCCGTCAGGGAACCCGGGGACAGTTTTAAAACTGTTCACTTAGCAAGCTGACATGGATCAGCTTCTGTCGCAGACGCCTTCGGTGATTGGTCGCCCTCGGTAACACGGCTAAATAGCACCGCGAGGGAAACAATGGACAGCTACGCCGGCCCGTCATAGAGCTTGCTTCGCCTTTCGCGGCCGACAGCGATGCGACTAGCATTGGAAAGTGCGCCAGACTTGCATTTTTGGCGCTGATCGGGTCGTGCGCGCCGCCGTTGGCTGCCGTTCCGGCTTCCGCCAAGAACTGCTCACTCGGACAGCAGGATAAGCTTGTTTTACTAGGATGACGAAGGACGAGCGATGTCAGCGCCCTACCAGTCGCTGAGCTTGGTGTCGGGCCCGTATTCCTGGCCCTCGATATCCTTCACCACGGCCTGGCCGCAGCGCATGGCCTTGGCCTCCTGGTCGTAGGAATAGGTCGGTGAGCCGAACAGGTGCCAGCCCTTGTTCAGCGCCGCGGTTACCTTGTGGCAGAAGCTGGAATCGTCCGGAGCGGACAGAAAGCGGTAGAGTTTCATTTTTCATTCCTGTCGTGAGTTGCCAATCATGCCCCGATGGCGGCCGCCTTCGCCAGCAGTTTTTCGGCCTGTGTCAGATGCAGCCGCTCGACCATCTTTCCATTCAGCGCAATCACTTGGCTGCCGGCATTTTCGGCAAGCGCGAAGGCCTCTTTCACCGAGCGCGCCTCGGCCACCGCCTCGGCAGATGGCGCAAAGGCCCGGTTCGCCGCCTCGATCTGAGCCGGGTGGATCAGCGACTTGCCGTCAAACCCCATGGCGGCTGCCTCCCCGCATTCGCGCGCAAAAGCGTCCAGGTCGCGAAAATCATTGAAGACACCATCGAGCAGGTCAAGGCCACCGGCGCGCGCGGCGAGCACCATCTGCATCAGCCACGGTGTGAGATAGCGCCGGTCGGGCGTGGCGAGAATGCCGGTTTCCTTGACCAGATCGTTCGTTCCGGCAACGAAACAGACCAGCCGCGAGGCCGGATCGCGGCCAAGCTCGGCAATCGGTCCGATGTTGAGCAGTGCCTTGGGCGTTTCGATCATCGCCCATAGTTTCACCGCGTCCGGTGCGAAATTGTCGTCGAGGACGTCGCCGGGTTCGAGGACATCGCGCGGTGTGTCGACCTTGGGCAGCAGGATGGCGTCGGGCTCGCAGCGTGCCGCAGCCAGCAAATCGTCGGCGCCCCATTCGCTGGAAAGCGCATTGATGCGCACGACCATCTCGCAGCGGCGGCTGGGGCGATCGGCGAAGATGCCGGCCAGTTTTTCGCGCGCGGAAACCTTGTCGGCCGGGGCGACGGCATCTTCGAGGTCGATGATGACGGCATCGCAGGCCAGCGACGGAAGCTTGGCCAGTGCCTTGTCGTTCGAAGCCGGGACGTAGAGCACCGAGCGGCGCGGGCGGTAGGTTTCGGTCGTCATCCCAGATCTATGCCGCCTGCGGCCGGTCGAGGCAAGCCGTCTTCGCCTGCACAAAAACTGCATAAAACTCCCGAA
Organism: Mesorhizobium sp. M6A.T.Ce.TU.016.01.1.1; assembly: GCF_003997065.1. Lineage (NCBI taxonomy): Bacteria > Pseudomonadati > Pseudomonadota > Alphaproteobacteria > Hyphomicrobiales > Phyllobacteriaceae > Mesorhizobium > Mesorhizobium sp. M6A.T.Ce.TU.016.01.1.1. The sequence goes on from NZ_RZTJ01000015.1 coordinate 107,196, forward strand.
AATCTCCTTGGACCCGCCTCGCTGCCTGCATTTCGGCCGGCGAAAAGGGCGGCATGCAAGAGAGAGAAAAACCCCGTTGGTCGCTGCCTTACCGGCTCCGTAGCGAAGATTGGTGGCTCGTCGATCCACCCGGCACTTCGGCGACCCTCTTCCCCTTCATCCCCAAATCTCTGCCCAGATATGCCGGCCGGATCAAAGCCGCTGAGAAAGTCCGATCATGACATCGTTGCTTACGGCCGCGCCGAGCTATTGCGCGCGCTTCGGCGTTGCGGTCCTGCTTGCCGCGCTGGCCGATTTCTTCTTCTACGGCCAGCCCGTCGGCATCACGCTTTTCCTGTTCGGCATTACGCTTGCCGCCGCAGCCGCGGCCATCCAGCCTTCGGCGCTCAGCGTCCGCGGCCTGTGGCTCCGACTTGCCGCCTTGTTTGTCGGGCTGCTGCCGCTCATTGAAAATGTCAGTGCGCTGTCCGTCGCCATCGGGCTGGTGGCCATGGCCGTCTTCGCGCTTTCGCTGGTCGGCCGGCTGCGGCGCGGGCTTGCCCGCATTGCCGGCCTGGTCGCGCTCTTCCTGCTCGCGGCACCATTCCGGCTCGTCCACGATTTCTTCCGCTGGCGCAAGGCGGCGCGGCGGCTTGGCCGGCGCCGCATCCGCTTCGCGGCGATCGCCGTCTGGGTCATGCCGCTGTCGCTGGGAACGGTGTTTCTCGCTCTGTTCGGCGCCGCTAATCCGGTCATCGAATACTGGCTGTCGCTGATCGATCTGCTCGCGTGGCTCAAGCTCATCCAGCTGCCGCGGCTAGCCTTCTGGCTGTTCGTGCTTGCCGGCGTCTGGGCCTTTCTGCGCCCGCGCCTGCCGCGCTCTCTTCGCTCCATTCCGCGTGTGGTATCGTCTATGCCTGTCGGCCAGGTGACGACGACAAAACCCGCCACGGCAATCGAGGACATCATCTTCGGCAAGGCCGCCATTCTTCGCGCGCTGGTCGTCTTCAACATCCTGTTTGCGATGCAGACCGCGCTCGACGTCACCTATCTGTGGGGCGGCATCGCCCTGCCCGACGGGCTGACCTACGCCGCCTATGCGCATCGCGGCGCCTATCCCTTGATCGTCACGGCGCTGCTCGCCGCTGGCTTCGTCCTGGCAGCGCTGCGGCCAGGCAGCACGACCTCCGGCGATCCGCTCATCCGCCGGCTGGTCTATATCTGGGTGGCGCAGAACATCATGCTGGTCGTCTCGTCGATCCTGCGGCTCGACCTCTATATCGGCATCTATGCGCTGACCTACTGGCGCATCGCCGCCTTCGTCTGGATGGGGCTGGTGGCGGCGGGCCTTGCCCTGATCATCGCCCGCATCGCACTCGAAAAATCCAATGAATGGCTGCTTTCCGCCAATCTTCTGACGCTTTCGATGACGCTCTATGCCTGCTGCTTCATCAACTTCGCGGCGCTGATCGCCAACTACAATGTCGAGCACTCCTTCGAAATGACCGGCCAGGGCACCGAGCTCGATTTCTGGTATCTGCGTTCGCTCGGTCCTGACGCCTGGCCGGCGCTCGATCGCTTCCTTGAGCATCAGGGCAAGACGAATGCGGCCAGCGTTTCCTCGTACCGCGAGCTCGCCCGTTTGCTTGGGCAGGACGAGGCCCACTATCGCGCGCGCCAAGAAAACTGGCGCGCCTGGAGCTTTCGCGACTGGCGGCTGCTTCGCACTCTCGACACACGTATCCCGTTCGTGGTTCCTCAGGGCTCCGAACCCTTCGTGCCGGGCCGCTGATTCATGCCGCATCACATCCTGGTCGCCGACGATGATCCGCACATCCGCGAGATCATCTGCTTTGCGCTCGAAAAGGCCGGGATGAAGACGGTTGCCGTGTCCGACGGCGCTGCCGCCCTGCTGGCAATCGAGCGCCGCGCCCCCGATCTTGTCGTGCTCGATATCGGCATGCCGGAGATGGACGGGCTGGAGGTCTGCCGGCGGCTGCGGCACACATCGGACGTGCCGGTGCTGTTCCTGTCAGCGCGCGATGAAGAGATCGACCGCATCCTCGGCCTCGAAATGGGTGGCGACGACTATGTCACCAAGCCGTTCAGCCCGCGCGAGCTGGTCGCCCGCGTCAATGTCATCCTGCGACGCGCCCGTCCGACAAAGGCGGAACAGACCGACGACAGGCAGTTCTCGCATGGCAGGCTGGCTTTGGTGCCGGCCAGCCACGCCGCCAGCTTCGATGGCAGGCCGCTGGTGCTGACGGGAATCGAATTCGCGATCCTGAAAGGGTTTCTGGCGCGACCGGCGCATGTGCTCGGCCGCGACATGGTGATGGCCAATGCCTATGCAGCCAACATCCATGTCGCCGATCGCACCGTCGACAGCCATATCCGCAACATCCGCGCCAAGCTGGCGGCGGCCGGCTGCACGGACGCGATCGAGACCGTGCATGGCGTCGGCTTCCGGCTGGGCCGGTGCGGCGCGTGAGCGCCCAAAAATGGATTGGCAGCAAATGGCGGCCGCGCCTCGCCACCATCGTTGTCGCCATCCTCATCATGGTGATGGCGCTGCCGCTGGTCGGTCTGTTCTTCTTCCGGCTCTACGAGAACCAGCTGATCCGCCAGACCGAAGCCGAGCTGATCGCGCAAGGTGCCGCCCTTGCCGCCATCTATGCGCAAGAGGTCCGCGACGCCGGCATCCCGGCCGAGAAGCTCGGAGCGGCCGTGCCTGCCGCCAGTGCCAGCGATCCGAACTCTCCCTACCGGCCGATCGAGCCGCGCCTCGATCTTGCCTCTGACTCCGTTCAGCCGACCCGACCCGCGGCCACCGCCGCTGCCGTCGATCCCGCCTTCGCGGCGGTCGGGGCCCGCCTGTCGGGCATTCTTGCCGAGACGCAGAAAACCACGCTTGCCGGCTTCCGGCTGCTCGACGCAAAAGGCGTCGTCATCGCCGGACGCGAAGAGGTCGGCCTGTCGCTCAGCGCCGTCGAGGAGGTTCACGCAGCACTTGTCGGCCGCTACGCCAGCGCGCTCAGGCAGAGGATCTCCGACGAGCCGCCGCCATCGCTCTACTCGGTGAGCCGCGGCACGAGAGTCCGCGTTTTCGTCGCCCTGCCGGTCGCGGTCGCCGGCAAGGTCGCCGGCGTGGTCTACCTGTCGCGAACGCCGAACAACATCGTCAAGCACCTCTATGGCGAGCGCGGCAAGGTGGTGCTGGCGGCGATCGCCATCCTCGGCGGCACGCTGCTCATCGCGCTCGTCTTCCTGCGCACCGTCAGCCGGCCGATCTACGCGCTGATGGAACGCACGAAGCGCATCGCCGCCGGCGACCGCGAAGCGATCAGGCCGCTCGAACACCACGGCACGAGCGAGATGGCAGCGCTGTCCGCCGCCTTTCTCGACATGGCCGAAAAGCTGCATGCGCGCTCGGACAGCATCCAGACCTTCGCCACGCATGTCTCGCACGAGCTCAAATCGCCGCTGACGGCGATCCAGGGGGCGGCCGAACTGCTGCGCGATTCGGGCAGCGCGATGGATGAGGCCGAGCGGCGGCGGTTCTCGAATAACATCGTCACCGACGCCGGGCGGCTCAATTTGCTGGTGCGTCGTCTGCTCGACCTGGCGCGCGCCGAAAATCTTGCCCCCAGCGGCGAAAGCACGTCGCTCGGCGGCGCACTGGCGCTGCTGCCGGCCGAAGACAGGCTGGCGGTTCGTATCGAGGCGGGCGGTTATATCGGCCTGCGCATCTCGGCCGAGAACGCGGCAATCGTGCTGGCCAATCTCATCGACAATTCGGCGCGGCATGGCGCAACGCTGGTTTCGATCACGGCGGCGAGCGTCGACGGCAAGGCAACGATCCTGGTGAGCGACGACGGCGCCGGCATCTCGCCCAGCAACCGGGCCCGCATCTTCGAGCCATTCTTCACCACACGCCGCGATTCAGGCGGCACCGGCATGGGCCTCGGCATCGTGCTGGCCCTCCTGAAAGCGCATGATGGCACGATCCGGCTGGTTGACTCCGAGCGCGGCACGCGCTTCGAGATCATCCTGCCGGTTGTATGAATTGGAGCCTGATTCCGAAAACCGGCTTTCGGGATCATGCTCTAGAACTGGAGAAGCGAAAAAGTGCGCTACGACGTCGTGATCATCGGTGGAGCCATCGTCGGCTCCTCGATTGCCTATTATCTGCGCGGGGAAGGATTTTCGGGCTCGATTGCGCTGGTCGAGCGCGACCCGCAATTCGCCCATGCGGCAACGACGCTGTCCTGCGCTTCCATTCGCCAGCAGTTTTCGATTCCCGAGAACATCCGCCTGTCTCAGTTCACGCTAAAACTGTTTCGGCGGCTGACGGAAGAGTTCGGCGCCGACGCCGATATCGGCTTTCGCGAGGGCGGCTATCTCATCCTTGCCGGCGAGAACGGGCTGCCGATCCTGCGGGCCAACCACGAGACGCAGATGGCCGAGGGGGCCGACATCGTGCTTGAGGATGCCGAGACGTTGGTGCGTCGCTTCCCATGGCTGTCGGCAGAGGGCATCACCGCCGGCGCCTATGGCCGCAGCGGCGAAGGCTGGTTCGACGCGCATGCGATGCTGATACTGTTCCGCAAGGCGCTGCGCGAGAAAAAGATCGATTTCGTCACCGCTGATGTGACCGGCATCGAGCGGCAGGGCGATCGTGTCACCAGCGTCAGCCTCGACAATGGCGAGCGGCTCGAGGCCGGCATCGTCGTCAACGCCGCCGGGCCGAATGCCGGCAAGGTGGCTGATATGGCCGGGCTGGCGCTGCCGGTGGAGCCGCGCAAGCGTAATGTCTTTGTCTTCGAGGCACGCGAAAAATATACCGACATGCCGCTGCTGGTCGACCCCTCAGGCATCTATGTCCGGCCGGAAGGCTCGGTCTACATCACCGGCGGGGCCGAGCCGGAAGAGGGCGACGGTCCTGCCGATCCTGGCGATTTCGCGCCCGACTGGCCGCTGTTCGAAGAGATGATCTGGCCGGTGCTGGCGACCCGTATTCCAGCCTTCGAGGCGATCAAGCCGACACGCGCCTGGGCCGGTCATTACGACTATAACACGCTCGACCAGAACGCGGTGATCGGACCGCATCCCGAGGTGAAGAATTTCCTCTTCGCCAACGGTTTTTCCGGCCACGGCCTGCAGCAGGCGCCGGCCGTCGGCAAGGCGCTGGCCGAGTTGATCGTGCATGGCGGCTACCGCACGGTGGATTGCACGGCGTTTGGGTATAGCCGTGTCGCTGAAGGCCGGGCTTTTCGCGAGCTGAACGTGATTTGAGGGCAAGACATAGGGCGCGCGAAGGATCGCAGCAGTCGACGTGACTGTCGTCGCGATGGTCTTAGCGGCCGTCAGTGCTCGCGGCCGAACCAGAATGCGTCGGCCATGCGCGTCATGCCGATCCGCTCGTAGAAACCGACGGCATCGGGTACGGAAATCAGTGAGATGGCAACGGCCGGCCCGAGCTGCCGCCGCACTTCGTCGAGCAGGCCCTTGCCGATGCCGAGCCCCTGCGCCGATTTGCAAACGGCGAGCTCGGAAATGTAGCACACCCACGAGAAGTCGGTGACCCCGCGGGCGAGGCCAATCAGCGGCTTGCCAGGCGCATCGAGGCGCGCCGTCAACACCATATCCGCGCTGGCCAGCATCGTCTTCAAACGGGCTTCGTCATCGGTGGGCCGGGTGGCGCCGAGGCCGGATTCCACCAGCACGCGGCGGAACTCGGCAGCGTCGAGGGTTGGTTCACTGGCGTAGAGGATTTTGGATCGCGTTGTCATGCCGGTGAAAGTGTACCACAGGGCAATGGTTTTGAAGCTGCTTGGTGTCGATCTTGTGCTGGATCATCTGCGAGCAAAAACAGCCGCCTTTTATTTGCCCGCAGCTTTGTGTAAACCGGGCGCCAACACATCCCCCGCAGCGAAAAGAAGACGGGCAAAGACCATGGAAAAATTCACCAAGCTCACCGGCGTCGCAGCACCGATGCCGATCGTCAATGTCGACACCGACATGATCATCCCAAAGGATTATCTCAAGACGATCAAGCGCACTGGCCTCGGCAGCGGACTGTTCGCCGAAATGCGCTACAAGGACGACGGTTCGGAAAACCCTGATTTCGTGCTCAACAAGCCTGCCTACCACAAGGCGCAGATCCTGGTCGCCGGCGACAATTTCGGCTGCGGCTCCAGCAGAGAGCACGCGCCGTGGGCGCTGCTCGATTTTGGCATACGCTGCGTCATCTCGACCTCGTTCGCCGACATTTTCTACAACAACTGCTTCAAGAACGGCATCCTGCCGATCACCGTCAGCCCGGATGATCTGGAGAAGCTGATGGACGACGCCTCGCGCGGCTCCAATGCGACTGTGTCGGTCGACCTGGAAGCCAAGGAGATCCGCGGACCGGACGGCGGCGTGATCAAATTCGACCTCGACGACTTCAAGCGGCACTGCCTGCTCAACGGGCTCGACGACATCGGCCTGACCATGGAAAAGGCCGGCGCCATCGCCTCGTTCGAGAAGAAGAACGCCGAGCTGCGTCCCTGGGCCTGAACGGCAAGGTCGTACCGATGGCGGGTCTTCGCTTCAGGTGAAACGGAGGATGTCATGATACGCTCGCCTCTCGCCGGTGCCTTCGGACTGGCGTTGATCCTCCTGCCGATGGCGAGCGTGTTTGCGCAATCGCAAACGCCCGGTGCGACCGACAAGCCCGCCACCGACGACGGGTCGGGCGCGGGCAATTCGGCGGCTTCAGACGACGACAAGCAGGCGCCGGTCCCATTCGAGGGCGGCCAACTGACCATCACGCAGCAGGAAGAGTACGGCGAGAAGGTGCTGGCCTATGACGGCAAGCAGCTGGCCAGCAATTACGACGTCTTCTTCGACAGGATAGTCGAGGTCGGCGGCGTCAAGGTGGCGCTGGTCGATGTCGGCGACGGTGGCAACCAATGCGGACCGGCCAAGGTGATCGTCTGGAAGCCGGAAGGCAGCATGATCCAGAGCACCACGGTCGAGCAGGACGAATGCGGCGCGCCGCCGGCCGCGGTGTCCGACAGCGCCATCTATTTCGTGCCCTATCTCTTGCCGGGAGCTTCGAAACCGACGCTGCAATGGTCGCCTACGAGCGGGTTGTCGACCTCGGGCAATCTCACCTACATGCCGGAACCGGGTACCGACTGGAAGGATATCGATCCGGCGAAATACGACAACATCATCGACGCTTTCCACAACGAGGCTGTCTACAGAGAAGCTGAGACTCTGCTCGGCAAGGAGATGCCGGACATGGCGACCAGCCTGCTGGTCGGCGGCGGCACCGAGAAGACCGCGTCGGGCGCCTTCTATGCCAGCGGCTGCGTGCCGCATGATTGCGGCGGCAATGACGGTTTCATGGCGGTCGATCCGGCCAACCACAAGCTCTATTTCGCTCAGCGCGGCGACAAGCCCGAGCCGGACGCATGGCCGGCTGTGGACACGTGGCCGGCGGATGTCAGGGAAGCGATGGACAAGGCGCTAGGCACGCCGAATTAGCGTCTCTGCTTCGCGCCTTCGTTCCCGAGGCGAAGCCGAGCGGCGGCAGTCGTAACCCAGCAGCACGACCATTAGCCGATCCCCTCGACCTTAGAGCATCAACAAAAAAGCCCGGCGCGTGGCCGGGCTTTCCGTCGAATAGAGATTTCTATCAATCGCCATCGATCGCCGTGGCCATGCGGGCGATGGCCTGTTGGTAGACGCTCGCGGAATTCCAGCCAGCAATTGCGCCCATATTCGCCTGATAACCCGCGCCGGCCCGCCAACCATGACCCTTGAGGAAATTGGCAGTGGAAGCCAACGCAGTGCTCTTGTCGCGCAGATTTTTGTTGCCGACTCCATACTTCAAAACGTTTCCGGGGAGGAACTGGGTGTGGCCAATCTCGCCATGCGCGGCACCGACCGACGAGGCGCTCAACGCTCCGCGGTCAACCAGCTTCAGGGCTGCAACGCCATGCGGGTAAAAGAACTCCGGACGGCGGCAATCATAGGTAAGCGTTAAAATGGCAGAGACGGTATTCTGTTTGCCCATCGAAGCGCCGAAGCCAGTCTCCATGCCCCAGATGGCGAGCAACACACCCGGCGGTACGCCGTAGGTCCGTTCGATCTTGTCGAACAGCGCCGCGTTCGACTTCTTCAGCGCACGGCCCTTGGCAATGATCGCGGATCCGCCACGGCGCTTCATGAAAGCTTCCACCGAGCCGCTGAAAGCCTTGTGAAGGGCGCGGTCGACGGCGATCGTCTTTGTTGCGTAGGTCGCACGAGCCAGAGCGGCTAGACCCTTCGAGCCTACACCGTTGGCCTTGGCCTCCGCGGCGAAATCCGCCTTCCACGCTTCGAAGCCCGCACTCGTCTTGCCGCATTGGGCGGCCTGCGCACCTGTTGCCGCCGCAAGCATCATCAATGCTGCCGCTGCGTAAATCTTTCCCTTGGCAAGAAATGCCATGTTGCTCTCCTGGTTGCCTGGATCACGTCCCAAATACGAATTTGCCAGCGAAACGCTCGCTTGTCACTGTTGGAGCGGGGTTCGTCCACTTGGACGCAGTACGCTCTGACACTCTAAATCCGCGCATCGTGCTTTCTGAAAATCGATCCTGATTTTCGGACCGATGCGCTAAGAAGTCGTTTACGTATCCCCGCCGCAGCGCTGGCGAATGCCGGAGAACTTGCTTACGATCAAGTAATTATTGTGGCGGGGGCTGGAATATTGATGGATGACGTTGATGTCGTAGTCATCGGCGCCGGCTCGGCGGGACTTTCGGCCGCCAAAACCCTGCGTACAGCCGGCCTCTCTTTCAAGCTGTTCGAAGCGATGAACCGGATCGGGGGGCGCGCCTGGACCAGCGATCAGCATTTCGGCGTTCCTTTCGACATCGGCTGCGCCTGGCTGCACGCGGCCGACCGCAATCCCTATTTTCCCGAGGCGCAAGCCGCCCGCTGGACACTCCACCATCACGACATGAATGTCGATCATCTCTATTATCGCAACCGAAAGGCGAGCGAGGACGAAGAGGCCGCAATGAAGGCGGCCGATATCAGGCTGTTCGAGCTGCTGGCGGCGCATGAGGTCAGGGATGGCGACGACGACCGTCTTTCGGCGTTGCTCGCCAGGGGCCATGCGCCGCGCGCCGCCGCCACCTTCGCCGGGCCGATGGATTTCGGCGCCGACGAGGACGAGATATCGATCCGCGACTTTCAGACCGCCGCCGATCTCGAGCCGAACTATTTCACCAAGGAGGGGTTCGGCGCATTGGTCGCCCGTTTCGGTGCCGACGTGCCGGTCGAGCTGTCGACGCCGGTGCGGAAAATCCTCTGGGACGTGCCTGGCGTCGCCTGCGTCACCGATCGCGGCACCATTCGCGCCAAGGCGGCCATCGTCACCGCCTCGCCGGCGGTGCTCGCCTTCGAGGAGATCGAATTCGCGCCGGCGCTGCCCGACACGCATTTCGCTGCCTTCTTCGACCTGCCGATGGGCATGCTGACCAAGCTGCCTGTGGAGATCAGGGGCAAAAGGCTCGGGCTTGAGCCGTTCGACGACCTGCTGATCGAGCGGCTGGCCCGGCACGACATCTACTTCCTTTGCTTTCCCTTCGACCTCGACCTGATGGTCGGCTTCGTCGGCGGCGATTTCGCCTGGGAGATGTCGGCGGCGGGCGAGGCGGCAGGCGTCGACTTCGTCGTCGACCGGCTGTGCGCCATCTTCGGCGGCGACGTCAGAAAACATGTCGGGCGCGCCATGATGACCAATTGGGGCGGCGAGCGGTTCGTGCGCGGCGCCTATGCGGCGGCCCGGCCCGGCCGTTCGCGGGCGCGCGCCACGCTGATGCAGCCGGTCGCCGAAAAAATCTTCTTCGCCGGCGAGCATCTGGCCGGCCCGCTGATGCAGACCTGCGGCGGCGCCAGGCTATCGGGCGAGGCGGTGGCGAGAATGGTCGCCGCCCAGCTTGCGGCAAAATAGCATCGGCAGGAACGCCGGCCGCTGACGGGCGTTTGGGCGAAATGCCGCTCCGCACTATATCCGGGCCTGACGATCTAAGACCTGATGATTTGAGATTGGGATGAAGCTCTTCGATTGTCCGCATTGCGGGCACCGCCTTTACTTCGAGAACGCCCAGTGCCTGAACTGCGCCAGCTCCGTGCTGTACGATCCCAGGCATGCGCGCTTCGTCTTGTCCGGCGCCGGCGGCGTTTTCCAGTGCACCAATGCCGACGAGTGCGCTTGCAACTGGATGGCGGAACCGGGTCATGCCTTCTGTCGCGCCTGCATGCTGAACCAGTTGATCCCGGACCTTTCGGTCGATGGCAACCGCCGTCGCTGGATCCGCGTCGAAGCGGCAAAGAAGCGGGCAATCTATTCGCTGCTCGCTGCCGGACTGCCGGTCGCACCCAAGCGGAACGCCGACGACGAGGTCGGCCTCGCCTTCGACTTCCTCGCCGATCCGATCGGCGGCGGTCCGGGTGGCGGACGTATCCTGACCGGCCATGGCAACGGCCTGATCACGCTCAATGTCGCCGAGGCGGACTCGGCCGAGCGCGAAAGACGGCGCGTCGAGATGGGCGAGAACTACCGCACTTTGCTCGGCCATTTCCGCCATGAGCTTGGCCACTACTACTGGGACCGCCTGATCCGCGACGACCCGCAACGGCTCACCGCCTTCCGCGCATTGTTCGGCGACGACCGCGTCGATTACGAGCAGGCGCTGAAGGCCTACCATGCCAATGGTGCTGTGCCCGACTGGCAGCAGGGCCACATTTCGGCCTATGCCACGTCCCATCCCTGGGAGGACTGGGCCGAGACATGGGCGCACCATCTGCACATCACCGACACGCTGGAGATGGTGCATGCGCTGAATTTCCCGCTCGGCCGGCTGGAAACCGTGGAGGCCAACGACCTGTCGCGGGGCGACACCGGCGGCGAGTTGCAACCGGCGCCGTCGGAACCTGCCGCCGTTCCCGAACCGTTCGAAAAGATCCTGGCCCGCTGGCTGGTGCTGTCGGAAGCGTCCAACTCGATCAACCGCTGCATGGGCCTGCCGGACCTCTATCCCTTCGTCATCTCGGAGGTGACCGCACAGAAGCTGGCTTTCGTCCATGAACTCCTGACCGGTGTGGCGAAAGAAACTGGAACAAAACGTGAGCCGGCCGAGGCATTTTAGCCGGAACGCATGAGGTCTTGTTTCGTTTTCGTTCGCGAGGGATTACGAAAACGGAGCGAAATCATGAAACGCATACTGCTTCCTGCCGTCGCTGGAGCGCTTGTCGCCATTTCGGGCGCAGCCTTGGCCGATACCGCCGTCTCGGCTGTCGCCGATCTCAACGTGCGCGCCGGCCCCGGCCCGCAATACCCGGTCATCGGCACGCTCGCTGCCGGTCAGTCGGCAACGCTCGAGGGCTGCATCCAAAACAGCAAATGGTGCACCATTGCGGAGGCCAATGGCCAGGGCTGGATCTATTCCGACTACGTGACGGCCGATTTCGGCGGCAACGACGTTGTCCTGACCCGGCGCCCGGCCGACGCAGGCATCGCCATCGTCGAAGCGCCCGCCGACATGGACTATGACGATACCTATACCGGAGCGATCGTCGCTGGCGAGCCGATCGAGCCGATCAGGCGGCCTCCGGCCGAAGTCCGCACCTATATCGACACGAACCGGCTCGACCCGGTCTATCTCGAGGGCGAGGTGGTTACGGGCGCGACCTTGCCCGATACCGTCGAGCTGCGCGAGATTCCGGACTATGACTACCGCTATGTCTATGTGAACGGCCAGCCGGCACTGGTCGATCCGGGCACCCGACGCATCATGTACGTCGAGCGCTGACATAACCAAGCAACTAGGCCGGCCGCTGGGGCAAGAGCAACGGCGGCCGCCTCGGTCCGATATCGTTTCATCCAGAGCTTCGCGCTGGAGCGGCGTGCCGCCGCTCCAGCTTTTTGAGCACCGGATTTTCCCAAAAACAGTTCCACTTTTGGGTCCGATGCTCTAGATCATGCGACCCGATGCATCAGGCAAGGAACCCGCGTGACGATCGATCCAACCGCTTTCGAGCGTTACCGGCATATTCCCAACGCCAAGACGACCCTGCCGCGCCTGCTGCTCGGAACGGCGATCGTCATCCTGTTCTGGGTCGCGACAACCGTCGCCGTGCTGTTCGGCGGCACCTATCTTTTTGTTATCTGGCAGGCATCATCGGCCCCGATAGAGGGAGGGGCGGTGCAGAATTTCATGGCTTCGCCTGCCGGAATCCTCGCCGCGCTCGCTTCCTTTGCCGGAATCTGGCTCGGCCTGTGGGCTGCCATGCGCTGGGTCCATCGCGAGCCGCTGTCGGTGCTGATCGGTACCAGCCGCCGCGTTTCGCGCTCGGGATTCCTCAAGGGATTGGCCGCGGTGCTGATCACATCGCTGCTCTCCGAAATCCTGCTCTATCTCCTGCAGCCCGAGATTGCGCGCGGTGCGATCGGCCTGTCGTCCTGGCTGCTGTTCCTGATCCCGATCGCTGCGCTGACCCTGCTGCAGACCTCGTCCGAGGAAGTGCTGTTCCGCGGCTATCTCCTCAGGGGCCTGGCCAACCGGTTTAAAAACCCCTTTATCTGGGCATTGCTGCCAGGACTTCTGTTCACCTCGATGCATTGGAGCCCAAGCTCGAGCGCCGCCATCAACGCCTGCGTGCTGGCCTCGATCGCCGCTTTTGCGCTGCTTCTGACGCTTGTCGTCTATGTCACCGGCAATCTCGGCGCGGCCTTCGGCGCTCATCTCGGCAACAATCTGACCGGCTTCCTGCTGATTTCGCACCAGCAAAGCTACAATTCCTTCGCCCTGTTTAACGCCAAGCCGCTCGAAGGCGCCGGCTGGACGACGCTTGATGCCGTCCTCATCGCGGCGATCGGCATCGTCTGCAGCCTGTTGACGATCCTGCTGCTGCTGGATCCGCGCTCGCCGCTGAAGGTCGAGCCGGATAGACCATGATCCCAAAAAGTGGAAACCGGTTTTTGGGTAAGATCATGGTCAAGCAAAAAACTGGCGGGCCAAGCTGATGCGCATCGCACTGGCGGTGACCGGAACCATCCCCTCCAGGGGCTATGGCGGCACCCAGCGCCAGGTCGACTGGTTGGCGTCGGAGCTTGCCCGGCTTGGCCATCGCGTCGTGCTGATTGTCGATCCCGGCTCGAGCCACCCGCTTTGCGAGGTGCGGCATGCATCTTCGGAAGCGCAATGCCGGGCCGCCATCCCCGCGGACGCCGATATCGTCCACTTTCACAGCTGGTTTCTCGACGTTCCCTTCCCGACCCTCAACACCGCGCATGGCTTTTCCCCGGAAAAGCCCAGGCCCCAGGCAAACTGGAGTTTCGTCAGCGCCAGCCACGCGCGCAACCACGGCAGGAAGACCTTCGTCTGCAACGGCTTTCCGACTGACACCTACCGCCTGGCCGGTTCGAAGAACGACCACCTTCTGTTTCTCGCCGGCATCGCGCGCGCCAGCAAGAATCTGAATCGCGCGGTCGATCTCGCGAAAAAATTCAATTTCCCCCTCGATATCGCCGGCGGCTCGCGCTGGAAGCTTTTGACGCGCAGCCAGGTCCGGCGCGATGGCGTCTTCTTCAAGAGCCTGGGCAGCCGCTTTCGCTTCCATGGCGTCGTTGATGGTGAGGAAAAGCTTCGCCTGCTGGGCGCGGCAAAGGCCTTTCTCAACCCGATCGCCTGGGAAGAGCCGTTCGGCATGGCGCCGGTCGAGGCCATGCTGTGCGGAACGCCGGTGCTGACAACGCGGCGCGGCGCCATGCCCGAGATCGTCGACGACGACACCGGACGGTTCTTCGACAGCGATGAGGAATTTGCTGCGGCCCTCGACGCGATCGCCGGCCTTTCCCCGCAGCGCTGCCGGGACTCTGCCGTCGACCGATTTCCAATCTCCCGCACCGCAAAGGGCTATCTCGATCTCTATGCCCGGATCCTCGACGGCGAAACGCTGCCGTGAATCGCCCCTTTTTTCCTTCTCCCCTTGTGGGAGAAGGTGGATTGGCGCGCAGCGCCAAGACGGAAGAGGGGTGTTGGACGGAGTGCCGTCGCAGCCAAGCTGGAGCACCCATCATCCGACCGAGCTTCGCTCGGCCACCTTCTCCCACAAGGGAAGAAGGGAAGGGCCGCACCTGGCCGAATTCGGCCCACGCCTTGACTCCGCGCCCGATTTCCTGTCTACACGCCGCGAATTCCGCGACGAGTATCCCTCCGAGCAAGCCGACCGGGACGCCGAAACCTCGTTGAGGTGACGTGCTGTAAATCGATCCTGGAGGCCAACATCCGGCAGCGCTGTGCGCCCCCGGGTGCTTTTTGGCTTTGGACTTTTGCTCGGACTGTTTGGACACTGGGCGCGAACGCATTACCTCTCGGGCATCATCCGGGTGCCAGGGAAAAGGAAAAAGAATGTTTGAATCGCTACAGGAACGTCTTGGCTCGATCCTGAACGGCCTCACCGGCCGCGGTGCCCTGTCCGAGGCCGATGTCTCGGCGGCGCTGCGCGAGGTGCGCCGTGCGCTGCTCGAGGCAGACGTGGCGCTGGAAGTGGTGCGTTCCTTCACCGACAAGGTGCGCGAGAAGGCCGTCGGCGCTGCTGTGGTGAAGTCGATCAAGCCGGGCCAGATGGTCGTCAAGATCGTCCATGACGAGCTGGTCGAGATGCTGGGCGCCGAGGGCGTCGCCATCGACCTCAACGCACCGGCTCCGGTCGTCATCATGATGGTTGGCCTGCAGGGCTCCGGCAAGACGACGACATCGGCCAAGATCGCCAAGCGCCTCAGCGAGCGTCAGAACAAGAAGGTCCTGATGGCCTCGCTCGACACGCGGCGTCCCGCCGCGCAGGAGCAGCTCCGTCAGCTCGGCGAGCAGGTCAAGGTCGCCACGCTGCCGATCGTCGAGGGCCAGACGCCGGTCGACATCGCCCGCCGCGCCGTGCAGGCGGCAAAGCTCGGCGGCCATGACATCGTGATCCTCGACACCGCCGGCCGCACCCATATCGATGAGCCGCTGATGGTCGAGATGGCCGACATCAAGAAGGTGTCGTCGCCGCACGAAATCCTTTTGGTCGCCGATTCGCTGACCGGCCAAGACGCCGTCAATCTGGCGAAAAGCTTCGATGAGCGCGTCGGCATCACCGGACTGGTGCTGACCCGCATGGATGGCGACGGCCGTGGTGGTGCAGCACTTTCCATGCGCGCCGTCACCGGCAAGCCGATCAAGCTGATCGGCACCGGCGAGAAAATGGACGGGCTGGAGGAATTCCATCCCAAGCGCATCGCCGACCGCATCCTCGGCATGGGCGACATCATCAGCCTCGTCGAAAAGGCTGCCGAAAACATCGACGCCGAACAGGCGGTGGCGATGGCCAAGAAGATGCAGTCGGGCAAGTTCGACCTGAACGACCTTGCCGGCCAGCTTCAGCAGATGTCGAAGATGGGTGGCATGGGCGGCATCATGGGCATGATGCCGGGCATGGGCAAGATGAAGGACCAGATGGCCGCCGCCGGTCTCGACGACAAGATGTTCGGCCGCCAGCTCGCCATCATCTCGTCGATGACCAAGGCCGAGCGCGCCAACCCCGACATTCTGAAGCACTCGCGCAAGAAGCGCATCGCCGCCGGCTCCGGCACCGATGCGGCCGAAATCAACAAGCTCCTGAAGATGCACCGCGGCATGGCCGACATGATGAAGGCGATGGGCGGCAAGGGCAAAGGTGGTGGCCTGATGCGCGGCATGATGGGCGGCCTGGCGCAGAAGATGGGCCTCGGCGGCATGATGCCAGGGGGTATGGGCGGCCCGGGCGGCATGATGGGCGGCGGCATGCCGGACCTGTCCAAGATGGATCCCAAGCAGCTCGAAGCCTTGCAGAAGCAGGCGCAGGCAGCCGGTCTCGGCGGCATGAAGGGTCTTCCCGGCGGCCTTCCCAGTGGTGGCGGCCTGCCCGGGCTGCCCGGCGGCATGAAGCTTCCTGGTTTGGGCGGTGGCGGGCTGCCCGGACTCGGCAAGAAGAAGTGAGGGCGCCATGAACGAAGAAAAGGACATGGCCGACGCACGTGCGGCGCTGGTCGACTACCGCGCCTCGATCGACAACATCGACGCGGCGCTCATCCACATGCTGGCCGAGCGTTTCCGCTGCACCAAGGCGGTCGGCGTGCTGAAGGCGTCGCATGGCCTGCCGCCGGCCGATCCGGCGCGGGAGCAGCAGCAGATCGCCCGCCTTCGCCAACTGGCGAAGGACGCCCATCTCGACCCGGATTTCGCGGAGAAGTTCCTGAACTTCGTCGTCCGCGAAGTGATCCGGCATCACGAGCAGATCGCCGCATCAAACGGCGTTACGAAAACCGGCTGACAACAATCATAAACCCCGATCAACGAAAATAAGAGTTTTAGGAGAAAAGAAATGCCACTGAAAATCCGACTGGCCCGTGCGGGCTCGAAGAAGCGTCCCTATTACCACGTCGTCGTCGCCGACGCCCGTTCGCCGCGAGACGGCCGTTTCATTGAGTCGCTCGGCTCGTGGAACCCGCTGCTCCCCAAGGACGGCGAGCGCGTCAAGGTCGACGCCGACCGCGTCAAGCATTGGCTCGAGCACGGCGCCCAGCCGACTGACCGCGTGCTGCGCTTCCTCGACGAGGCCGGCATTGCCAAGCGAGAGGCCCGCTCCAACCCGAAGAAGGCCGAGCCCGGCAAGAAGGCGCAGGAACGCGCCGCACTTCTGAAGAAGGCTCAGGAAGACGCAGCCGCCGCTGTTGCCGCCGCGGCAGCCGCGCCGGCCGAGGCGGAAGCCGCGACCGCCGAATAATTCGCTTTCTATCCCCTACGAAACGGCGGGCGCTTTTGTCCGCCGTTTTGCTGTTTCGTCCGACTTATGACGTGGCCCGATCAATAGCCTTCCGGGCAGCGGGCGATGTAGACACGCCCATTGCGACCGCGATAGCGGCACTGGCCGCTTTCCGTGGCACGACCGATCAGTGCGCCGGCGACGGCGCCGACAGCACCACCGACCAGCGCACCTCCAACTGCGTCATCGGCCACTGCAGCACCGACCGCAGCGCCGCCCAGGCCACCGACCGCAGCGCCCTGTTCTGTCCGGGAGCAGGCTGCGAGCGAGGTTGCCAATACCATCAGGACTACCAGTTTCTTCATTGTCGTTCCTCCCAAAACGGGGGTTTTCCGTCCTCACCGCCACATCTCCTAACTCGCAACCGGGCGATTTGATCCAAAGGCAACGAAGAAGGGCAGCGGCAGAAAGCGCCCTCTCTGGTGGCGCGACCGCCATAGAACGGCTTTCGAGACCGCCGCTTAACGCGTGAAAGGGATCAGCGCGCGCACCCTGGGATCGCGCAGGAAAAGGCCGCCCCACAGGATGACGCCGAGATAGACGCCGAACAGTGTGTGCGAGAATAGCGGGCTGCCGATACGTATATGGGTCGCGATCGCGCCGCCGAGATAGGCGGTGAGCAGGATGGCGCCGAGCACCGCGGTGCGCGGCACCGCATAGAGCGCGGTCGAGACCAGCCCGATGATGCCGAGCATGCGCGAGACATTGGGATCGGCCGGCCAGCCGAGCTCAACCATGGTTTGGGTGACGATGTCGAGCGGCGGCAGCTTGATTACGCCGTCGAAGGTCATGAACAGCACGATGAGGGCGCCGAGCCCACGGCCGGTCCATAGCGCGCGCGGCGTGACGGATGCTGTTTGAGATATGGTCATTGACGTTCCCTTCGGCTGTTTTGAGCACTGATCCTCTTAGCCAGGACCCGAACCAAGGACGCGGCGCGCGACGGCGATCCGACACGCCTACGATTTTTTGGGCGCGCGGTGCTGCGATGGGCGCGGGAACAAACCCTAGGAGAAATAGAACTTTTCGGCAGGGATCATTTTCGGCGGCGCCTCGCCGAGCGCCTCGAACACCGAAATTTCACAGACGCGGCACAGGCCGTCGAGGGCGAGATCGTTGGCCTCGGTGCCGAACGGATCCTCGAGCTCTTCCGAAAGCGCGTCGAGGCCGAAGAAGGTGTAGGCGATCAGCGCCGTGAACAGCGGCGTCGCCCAGCCGGCCGTCGAAGCGAGCCCAAACGGCAGCAGCAGGCAGAAGATATAGGCGGTGCGCTGCAGGAGCAGCGTGTAGGCAAACGGAAGCGGTGTTCCCATGATGCGCTCGCAGCCGGCCTGCGCTGCGGCGATTTCAGCCAGGCGCTCGTCGAGGATGCGATAGCCCACGACGTCGATCGCCCCGGACTTGTACAGCGCGGCGGCTCGCTCGCCCATCCGCCGCACCATGGCGTCGGGCGGGTTGGCCGCGCTGGCGGCTTTTTCGGCTTCGTCGCCGATGAACGCGCGTGCATCCGACGTGGCGTCCACCCGCCTGAGCAGGCCGCGCAGGAAGTGGCAGAAGGCGATCGCCTCCATCAAGAAGCCACGCAGTTCCGCCCGGTTTTCGATCAGCCCGGTGCTGGCACGTGCCAGATTGCGGATGTCGAAGACAAGCTGGCCCCACAGCTTGCGCGCCTCCCACCAGCGGTCATAGGCGGCATTGTTGCGGAAGCCGAGATAGATCGACAGCGCCACACCGAGCAAGGCGAACGGCGCGGGGCCGGCATTGCCGAAATCGAGCTTCAGCGCCCTGACCGCCAGCACGACCAGCGCGCCATAGACGCCGAAGCCGAAGATTTGCGGCAGGATGCGCGGCACCACCGAGCCGCGCATGATGAAGAACAGATGCAGGAATCCCGGCCGCGGGCGAACGATCATCGAAACCCCTTTCACGGACCGACAATGGTCCTGATCGGTTACATTGTGCGATGCAGTACACGAACAAGCCCGGCCGCCAGCGACATGGCGATGTCGTCTTGCCGGTTTGGGGCAAAGTAAATTATCGAAAATCCGCAAGATATTCGGGAGCAAATCGATGGCCGGCGAGACCGATCTGAAAAAACTGCTGGCGACAATGGCGCCGGAATTGCGACCCGGCATCCATGTCTTCGCCAAACTGCCGCCCGATGCGCCCATCCCAGACAGCCTCGAGCCGGTGATGCTGTTTCGCGAGCGCGAGGGCACGACGGTGATCGCGCTTGAAGAGAAAGCCAAGGCCGCTGGCCTGGAAACGGTCTTCCGCTGCCGGATGGTGACGCTGAACATCCATTCGTCGCTGGAGGCGGTAGGCTTCCTCGCCGCCATCACCACCGTCTGGCCGCCGCCGAAATCGGCGTCAATCCGGTCTCGGCCTTCTACCATGACCATTTGTTCGTCCCGGCCGACCGGGCGGAGGATGCGATAGATGTGCTGCGGAGGCTGGCGGAGGAGAATCGGGGGGTGACTACCTTTCCCCCGTGAGCTGGGAGAAGGGAGCTAACGGCCGAAGGCCGAGCCCGCGTCCGCGGGCCGCCGGCTGTCCGGCGCCCCCGCGGAGGGCCCGCCGCGGCAGCGGCGATACGGCCCGTGAGCGAAAACTAAGCCGCCTTCTTCTTCGGCTGGATCAGTCCGCGCTCGATCAGCAATTCGGCGATCTGCACCGCGTTGAGTGCGGCGCCCTTGCGCAGATTGTCGGAGACGATCCACATCGACAGGCCATTGTCGATGGTCGAATCTTCGCGAATGCGCGAGATGAAGGTGGCATCCTCGCCGGCCGAATCCAGCGGCGTGATGTAGCCGCCGTCCTCGCGCTTGTCGAGAACCTGACAGCCTGGCGCCTCGCGCAGAATCTCACGTGCCTCGTCTGCGGTTATCGGCTTTTCGAACTCGATGTTGACCGCTTCCGAATGGCCGATGAACACCGGCACGCGCACGCAGGTCGCCGTCAGCTTGATCTTGGGGTCGAGCATCTTTTTGGTTTCGGCCACCATCTTCCACTCTTCCTTGGTGAAGCCGTCGTCGAGGAAGACGTCGATGTGCGGGATGACGTTGAAGGCGATGCGCTTGGTGAACTTCTTGACGTCGACCTGGTCGGCGACGAAAACCGCGCGTGTCTGCGTGAACAGCTCGTCCATGCCTTCCTTGCCGGCGCCGGATACCGATTGATAGGTGGCGACGACGACGCGCTTGATGGTGGCGAAGTCGTGCAGCGGCTTCAGCGCCACGACGAGCTGCGCCGTCGAGCAATTCGGGTTCGCGATGATGTTCTTGCGCGTGAACAGCGAAATCGCGTCCGGGTTCACTTCCGGCACGATCAGCGGCACGTCCTGGTCATAGCGGAAGGCCGACGAATTATCGATGACGACGCAGCCCTGCTTGCCGATCTTTGGCGACCATTCCTTCGAGACATTGCCGCCGGCCGACATGATGCAGATGTCGGTGTCGGAAAAATCATATTGGTCGAGCGTCCTGACCTTCAGCGTGCGGTCGCCGAACGACACTTCCGTGCCCTGGCTGCGCCGCGAGGCCAGCGCCACCACCTCGCTCACCGGAAAGCCGCGCTCTTCCAGTATGTTGAGCATTTCCCGGCCCACATTGCCCGTGGCGCCGACGATTGCAACCTTGAAACTCATCGAAATCTCCTGTCCTCTCCGCTCGGTTTTTGGAGAAAACCCGCCGGCCGATGCGGGTTTCAACCCCCGGGCCGGACCCGGGAGAGGGTGGTTAGGCCAAGGGAACTCAGACCGTTTTAGTGGTCGTTTTAGCCGTAGTTTTGCTGGAACGAGGAGACGCGCCGACGCGCCCGGCCCAATGGTTTGCATTGCGGCCGGGGAGGTCGAATGCAAGAAGCGCCATCAAAAGGCCGCGCATCGAAACTATCCCGTTCGGTGCCGGCTTTTACGCGGTTTGTGTAAAGAGTCAATCGCGACGAGCGAGGCGGCAACGCAATCGCGAGGTTGAATAGCCCGCCCCTTTTTGGGCGTTTGCGCTGCCCCTCACCCTTACCCTCTCCCCGTGAAAAACGGGGAGAGGGGTCGCCGGCGTTGCGGCTAAGCCCCTTCTCCCCGTTCTTCACGGGGAGAAGATGCCGGCAGGCAGATGAGGGGCAGCGCCGACATTGACAATTGATCGCGGTTTTTTGCGCACCCTGTACAATGATGGTCGCGCGAAGTACGAACGGCCAAGATTGTTTGGCTGGCGCTGCGCCGGCCCCGGCATGCGCTCCGATGAGCACAGACCTTGAATTCCGAAAGAAGCATATGTCCAATTTCGAAGCTATTGTCCCCGCGCTGGCAAAGGCGCTGGAAAACCGCGGCTATGTCGAGCTGACGCCGGTGCAGAAGGCGGTTCTCGAGCTCGGGCAGGCCGATGCGCTGGTTTCGGCGCAGACCGGCTCCGGCAAGACCGTCGCCTTCGGGCTGGCTCTGGCGCCGACCCTTCTCGATGGCGCCGAACGCTTTTCCCACGCCGCCGCACCGCTGGCGCTGGCCGTGGCGCCGACGCGCGAACTGGCCCTGCAGGTAACGCGCGAGCTGGAATGGCTCTACGAACTGACCGGCGCGACCGTGGCATCCTGCGTCGGCGGCATGGACATGCGCACCGAACGGCGCACGCTGGAACGCGGTGCCCACATCGTCGTCGGCACGCCTGGCCGACTGCGCGACCACATCACTCGGCATTCGCTCGACATGTCGGCGCTGAAGGCAGTGGTGCTCGACGAGGCCGACGAGATGCTCGATCTCGGCTTTCGCGAGGATCTCGAATTCATTCTCGACGCTGCCCCAGCCGAGCGCCGCACGCTGATGTTTTCGGCCACCGTGCCGCGCTCCATCGCCACGCTGGCCAAGGGCTACCAGCGCGATGCGGTGCGCATCTCGGCCTCCGGCGAGGAGAAGCAGCATCTCGACATCGAATACCGGGCGCTGAGCGTGGCCCAGGCCGACCGGGAAAACGCCATCATCAACGTGCTGCGCTATTACGAGGCGAAGAACGCACTGGTGTTCTGCAACACGCGCGCTGCCGTCAATCACCTGACCGCGCGCTTCAACAACCGCAACTTTTCCGTCGTGGCGCTTTCGGGCGAACTGAGCCAGAACGAGCGCAGCCACGCGCTGCAGGCGATGCGCGACGGCCGCGCAAAAGTCTGCATCGCCACCGACGTGGCGGCGCGCGGCATCGACCTGCCCAACCTCGAACTGGTGATCCACGCCGACCTGCCGACCAACCCGGAGACGCTGCTGCACCGAAGCGGGCGGACGGGGCGGGCGGGACGCAAAGGCGTCAGCGCGCTGATCGTGCCCAACAGTGCCCGCAGGCGCACCGAACGCCTGCTGCAAAGTGCCGGCCTTGCGGCGACATGGGCAAGCCCGCCTTCAGCCGATGACGTCCTGCGCCGCGACGACGAGCGCATCCTCGCCGACCCGGTTTTCACCGAGCCCGTGTCGGACGACGAGCGCGGCTTCGTCAATGCGCTTCTCGACCAACGTGGCGCCGAACTGGTGGCGGCGGCCTTCGTGCGTCTCTGCCGCTCCAGCCGATCGGCGCCCGAGGATCTCTTAGACGTCGCTCCGTTCACGCCGTCGGGTGACAAGTTTGCGCGCAGGGACGAGGCGCCAAGCCGCCGCGACGATTTCGGCGACAGCGTCTGGTTCTCGCTGTCGGTGGGGCGCCGGCAGAATGCCGAGCCACGCTGGCTAATCCCGATGCTGTGCCGGACAGGCGGCATCAGCAAGCGCGAGATCGGCGCCATCAAGATGCAGCCGGAGGAAACCTTCGTGCAGATCGCGGCCGACTGGGCCGACCGGTTTCTCCAGGCGATCGGCCCGGATCGCAAGCTGCAGAACAACATCACGGTGAAGCGGCTGGACGGCATGCCCGACCTGTCGCGGGCCGGCTATCAGGAACCACGGCCGGACAAGAAACCGCATCGTGGCAAGCGGGCATTCGACCAGAACGCGCCCAAATTCGAGAAGCGCGCGGCGCCGGCCGGACAGCGCGATGCCAGCACCTTCGAGGCAAAACCCTGGGCGAAGAAGCCGGGCAAGCCGAAGTTCGAGACCAGCGGATCGCCGAAACACAAGAAAGCGAAGAAGCGGCCGGGTTAGGTCCTCGACACGGTGATTCCGTCAGGCCGATACGACGCGAACGTCGACAGTTCCTTTCTATAGCAGAGACCCTGGGATCTATGCGGTAACAGGAAGAAGACCGTAGCGTCGGCGATCCTTCGCGCCCCCCTCTGTCCTTCCGGACATCTCCCCCACAAGGGGGGAAATTAGATGTCACCTCGGCTTTCGCCAATCTCAAACGTTGAAAGAGGGCAGGACGGCGAGGCTGCCGATCTCCCCCCTTGTGGGGGAGATGTCCGGCAGGACAGAGGGGGGCGCTGTCCCGCCGACGCCTCCGCAAAGTTCTCCACCACCGCATTGTCGTGACACAGGTCGATGCACTGCATTTCGCAGACACCCCTTGCGATCCGCCGCAACTCTAGACAGTCTGGGCGAGACGCGAATGGGGGTGGGCAAGCATGCGCGGCGAGGTTCTTCACTATGACGAGACCCAAGGCTTCGGTTTCATCACCGGAGCGGACGGCAACCGCTACACTTTCGCGCGCGAGAATCTGCGCCGCGTGACGTCGGTGGCCAAGGGCGCGCTCGTTGAGTTCCAGCCGGGTGGCGGGCATGCGCGCGATGTCTTTTCGATTAACGCCCAGACGGCTGCGGCCGGTGTTCCTGCTGCTGCGGCCGCGCCCTCTCGGACCGGCAACGCGCCTGAAGCGCCTAAGCCGCAACATTTCGGCCGGTCCGCCGACAACGAGCCCGCTGCCGCTACCGGATTGTGGGATTACTTTCGGCGGGGCCTGACTGAAAATTACTTCAACTTCGCCGGTCGTGCCCGCCGCAAGGAATATTGGGGCTTTTGCCTGTTCTGGACGATCGCGCTGACCGTGGTCGTCGGCATTGGCCTCCTCATCGACGACTCCATGGGCAATATGGAGGAGTTGCCGGCAGTAACGGTCGGTCTTTGCGGCGTGTTTGTGCTGGCGACAATCCCGCCATGGATCGGACTGAACGTGCGGCGCCTGCATGACATCGGCTTGACCGGCTGGCTTTTTCTGGTGGTGTTCATCCCGACCATCGGCGGGCTGATCATCCTGGTCTTCGCGCTGGTCCCGACGCAGGCCCGTGAAAACCAGTGGGGCTCGGTGCCGGCAGGCGTCTAGCTTAAAACGTGTACCTTGCAACTGACTACAACTCTTGATAGTATCAAGGCGGCACAGTATTTGGGGGCAAGGCAATGCGCGGCGCGGTTTGCCAGGATCAGGGTTTTGGATACATCAATGGGGCCGACGGCAAGCGCTACATCGTCGGGCATGAGGATCTGAGTCCCGGCGTGGTGTTGGTCAGAGGCGCGCCCGTCGAGTTTCAGCCGGACGATGGGGCTGCGCGCGCCGTCATTGCAGGAAGGCCAAGCGCTGCCGAATCCAGCAGCCTCATTCCCCGTGGCGTTGAACCTGCCCAATCCACCACCGGATTATGGACGTATTTCTGGCACGCATTCAAAGTGAGACATGTCAGCTTCACCGGCCGCGCCGCAAGGAATTTTGGGGCTTTTTTCTGTTCACGCTGATCGTGTTCTTCGCGCTTTTTGCCTTCGGCGTTCTCATCAATGCAGCGATCACAGCTATCGTAGGCGACCTGGAATTTGGAGCTTTGGGTTATGCGCCAGCCTTCTTGTTCCTGCTTCTGACTGTCTTGCCGTGGTTTGCCCTTATGGTACGACGCCTGCACGACATCGGCCTGAGCGGCTGGTTCGTTTTGCTGTACTTCGTTCCCGGCTTCAACACGCTGGGTGTGTTGGCCCTTGGGCTTATCCCATCCAAGGTCGGCGAAAACCCTTGGGGGCCGGTGCCGGCGGGCGTCAGGATTTAATCGCGATCGCCTTCAGCGCCTCGCCGGACAGCCTGAGAAAGACTTTCTGGCCATGGCGGTCGGCACCAAGCCCGTCGTAGAAGCGTAGCGCACCTTCGTTCCAGTCCTCGGTGGTCAGGTCGATGCGGCCGATGCCTTCGCGCAGGCAATGGCCGGCGAGAAATGCCATCAGAGCCCGACCGACACCGGCATTGCGGACGTTTTCCCGCACGAACAGATCCTTGAGGAACAGCAGCCGTTCGAGATCGATGCCGGGATGTGCGATCGCAACCGACGCAAGCCCGCAAATCTCGCCCTCGGCGAAGGCGAGTGCGAAATGCGGATAGGCCGGGCTTTCCTGGTCAAGCCATTTCTGCGAGGCAGACAGAGCCCGGTCGGCATCGATCGGCGGCTGCCGGTAATGCACCGCCATCTCGCACAGCATGGCGGCGAGTGCAGCCGCATCCCCGGTCGTCGCCCAGCGGACGTCGACCGCCACAGGCTCAGCCCAGGAACTTGGCGATGATCGCATCGCCCATCTCGGTGGTGCCGACCTCGGTCATCCCTGGCGAATGAATATCCCTGGTGCGCAGGCCGTCGTCGAGCACGGCGGCGATGGCGCTTTCCAGACGGTCTGCTTCGGTTACCATGCCGAAGGAATAGCGCATGCACATGGCGAAGGAGGCGATCATGGCGATCGGGTTGGCGATGCCCTTGCCAGCAATGTCGGGCGCCGAGCCATGCACCGGCTCGTAGAGCGCCTTGCGCTTCTTCGTCTTGGCATCCGGCGCGCCGAGCGACGCCGAAGGCAGCATGCCGATCGAGCCGGTCAGCATCGCGGCGATGTCGGACAGCATGTCGCCGAACAGATTGTCGGTCACGATGACGTCGAACTGCTTGGGCCAGCGCACCAGTTGCATGCCGCCGGCGTCGGCCAGCATGTGATCGAGCTTGACGTCGGCATATCTGGCCTTGTGGGTCTGGGTGACGACCTCGTTCCACAAAACGCCGGATTTCATCACATTGCGCTTTTCCATTGAGGTGACGTGGTTCTTGCGTGTCCGCGCCAGCTCGAAGGCGACGCCGGAAATGCGCTCGATCTCGAACGTGTCGTAGACCTGCGTGTCGATGCCGCGCTTCTGGCCGTTGCCGAGATCGATGATCTGCTTCGGCTCGCCGAAATAGACGCCGCCGGTGAGCTCGCGCACGATTAGAATGTCGAGACCCTCGACCACGTCCTGCTTGAGCGAGGAGGACGCCGCCAGCGCTGGATAGCAGATGGCCGGCCTGAGATTGGCGAACAGCTCCATATCCTTGCGCAGCCGCAGCAACCCTGCCTCCGGGCGCACCTCATACGGCACCGCATCCCATTTCGGCCCGCCGACGGCGCCGAACAGCACCGCGTCGGCGGCCATCGCCTTGGCCATGTCGGCATCGGAAATCGCCGCGCCATGCGCGTCATAGGCGCAGCCGCCGACGAGCCCCTCATCGGTGACGAAACCACTGCCGAGCTTGTCGTTCATGGCTGATATCAGCTTCTTCACCTCGGCCATGGCCTCGGGGCCGATGCCGTCGCCGGCGAGCAGGAGAAGATTTTTCGAAGCCATCAGAACCGTCCTAATTGTGGCGCATGACCCCGAAATCGGAATCGATTTCGGAAAGGATCATGCGCAGAAACAAAATTCTACAGCGTCCTTTGCGCGTCCAAAAGGACGCGCGGCGCTGTCGTGAGCCGCGGCCTTGCTAAACGCCAAGCGGCCTATGCGCAAGCGTTTGGTTCACAGCATCTTTGGCGATCCTTGGCGGCCCGCACCGCCCCGCACCGCCGCGCTCAGGCCGTGCGCTTGAGTGCCGTCACCTCGATCTCGATCTTCATTTCCGGCTTGTTGAGCTGGCAGACGATCATCGTCGCCGCCGGCCTGATGTCGCCAAAGGCTTCGCCGAGAATCGGAAAGACGATGTCCACGAAAGCCGCGTCGGTGATGTAGTAATGCGCCCGCACCACATCGGCCATCTCGAAGCCGCCGTCCTGCAACGCCTTGGCGATCGTCGCCAGGCAATTGCGCGTCTGCGCCTCGACCGTCTCCGGCATCGACATGGTCGCATAGTCGTAGCCGGTCGTTCCGGAAACGAAACACCAGTCGCCCTGCACCACGGCGCGCGAATAACCGGCGGCCTTCTCGAACGGCGAGCTGGTAGAGATCAGTTTTCGCATGGTTTCCTCGCAAATCCTTTAGGCAATGTGAGCTGAAGAACCCTGCACTCGATCGGCGCGGGAAGGTCGAGGGAAGCGGGGTCATAGTCGTTGGCTTTGGCGACAGCCAAGTTCGCCAGGACAGCCAAGGCAGGCAGGAAACCGGCTCCAAGATTGGCCAAGCGCCTGGGCACATCACGCTCAATAATGCGCGTAGCCGCTCAATGGGCATTTCTGGGAAATGGGAACCTGGAAGGTGCCGTCAACACCGTTGCAGGTACGGAACTTGAGCGTCCACGGCGCCGGGATAGCCGCCTTTGGCTTGCCCTCGATGACCATCGGGACTCCGGGACCCTGCGCGTAGCCGCTCAACGGGCATTTCTGGGAAGCGGGAATCTGGAAGGGGCCGTCAAAACTTTTGCAGGTACGGAATTTGGAGTTCCGCGGCGCCGGGGTAGCCGCCTTTGGCTTGCCCTCGATGACCATCGGGACTCCGGGACCTTGCGCGTAGCCGCTCAACGGGCATTTCTGGGAAGCGGGAATCTGAAAGGGGCCGTCAAAACTTTTGCAGGTACGGAACTTGGATGTTTGCCCCGCCGGGACTTGCGTGGATTGACACCCGGTAAAGACGGCTACCGCCGCAAGCAGAAGAAAAATTCTATTTTTCACTGTCAAAGCCCTTCGACCCGCAAGAGAAGTAAGATCAAACCACCGAAAGGTCAAACAGGAAACGATCTGAGAGCGCGACCTCTTTATATTAGAGACGCCAAATAAAACCCGGCGTCTTCACCGGGTTCCTAACTCGTCTAAGCCTTGAGGGGAACGGGCCTGTTGGAATATCAACCCTTGCGGTTGCGCGCCGCCAGCGTCCTTAGCCTCAGCGCGTTGAGGCGGATGAAGCCCTCGGCGTCCTTCTGGTCGTAGGCGCCACGATCGTCCTCGAAGGTGACCAGCGCATCGGAATAGAGCGTCTTCTTCGACTTGCGGCCGGTGACGATGACGTTGCCCTTGTAGAGCTTCAGCCGCACCGTGCCTTCGACATCTTCCTGGCTCTTGTCGATCATTGCCTGCAGCATCAGCCGCTCGGGCGCGAACCAGAAGCCGTTATAGATCAGCTCGGCATAGCGCGGCATGAACTCGTCCTTGAGGTGGGCGGCGCCGCGGTCGAGCGTGATCGATTCGATCGCCCGGTGGGCGGCGATAAGGATGGTGCCGCCGGGGGTCTCGTAGACGCCGCGCGATTTCATGCCGACGAAACGGTTCTCGACCAGGTCGAGCCGGCCGATGCCGTTGTCGCGGCCGAGATCGTTGAGCGCCGCCAGCATCGTCGCCGGCGACAGTTTCTTGCCGTTGAGCGCGATCGGATCGCCCTTCAGGAATTCGATTTCGATCTCGGTGACCTCGTCCGGCGCGTCCATCGGCGAGATGGTGCGCTGGTGGACGAATTCCGGCGGCTCGGTCCACGGGTCTTCCAGCACCTTGCCCTCGGAAGACGAGTGCAGCAGGTTGGCGTCGACCGAAAACGGCGCATCGCCCTTCTTGTCCTTCGGCACCGGAATCTGGTGCTGCTCGGCGAAGTTGATCAGGTCGGTGCGCGATTTGAACGACCAATCGCGCCATGGCGCGATGACCTTGATGTCGGGGTTGAGCGCATAGGCCGAGAGCTCGAAGCGGACCTGGTCGTTGCCCTTGCCGGTGGCGCCGTGGGCGATCGCATCAGCGCCGGTCTCTTTGGCGATCTCGACGAGGTGCTTGGAGATCAGCGGGCGGGCGATCGAGGTGCCGAGCAAATAGGTGCCTTCATAGACGGCATTGGCGCGGAACATCGGGAAAACGAAGTCGGAAACGAACTCCTCGCGAACATCCATGATACGGATGTCCTTGATGCCCATCATCTCGGCCTTGCGCCGCGCCGGCTCCAGCTCGCCGCCCTGGCCGAGGTCGGCGGTGAAGGTGACGACTTCGGCGCCGAGCTCGGTCTGTAGCCATTTCAGGATGATCGAGGTGTCGAGGCCGCCGGAATAGGCGAGCACGACTTTCTTGACGGCTTTTGCTTTTGGCATTGTGGGCGGTTCCGCGACGGGGTTCTTCGCGGGCGAGGTATCACGCCGGTTCCGGCTAGCGCAAGGGACGAACGATCCCCCGGTCGCTGCTGGCATACTGGATCAGCCGTGGTGCCGGCCAGAAGCTGGCGCCGGCTTGGCGCTTGCGGTATAGGCTGCGCCTTCTTCATTCAGGGGCCCGCCCATGTCCTTCATTCCCGACACCACCACGCTGATCCAGTTCGCCATCGCCACCGTGATCCTGGCGATCACGCCCGGGCCTGACATGACGCTGTTCGTCTCGCGCACGCTGAGCCATGGCCGCGCCACGGGCTTTGCCTCGATGGCCGGCGCGCTGTGCGGCACGCTGATCCACACCACGCTGGTGGTGGTCGGCGTCTCGGCGCTGATCGTCGCCTCGCCGGCGGCCTTTCTCGCGCTCAAGATGTTCGGCGCCGGCTATCTCGTCTTCCTGGCGTGGCAGGCGATCACCAAGGGCTCGGCCTTTTCACCCGAGAGGAAGAGCGGGCCTGAGATTTCGCTGTTCCGCGCCTGGGCGGCGGGGCTCGGCGTCAATCTGCTCAACCCGAAGATCATCCTGTTCTTTATGACCTTCCTGCCGCAGTTCGTCTCCGCGCATGATCCCAACGCGCCCGGAAAACTGTTTTTCCTCGGCGCGATGTTCGTCGTGCTGTCGATCCCGGTAACGGCGCCGATGGTGTTTGCAGCCGAAAAATTCTCGGCGGCGATGAAGACCAGCCCGCGCGTCACACGCGTCGTCGATTATCTGTTCGCCGGGGTGTTCTCGGCCTTTGCGCTCAAGATCCTGACGGCCCAGGCGAAGTAGGCGCGGACCTTCCGGCTTGCCGCCAGCTCCCGGCCGAGCGCCCGGCGCTCAGCCAGTAGAAAATGCCGCCAACCATGCCGCAGCCGATCACGGCAGCGGCGACGCGCGGATCGGTGATCTCGAAATTGGCATCGGCGGTCTGGTAAGCGAAGCCGAGGAAGCCCGCCGCGACCACCGCGCCCGCCAGCGCGTAGAACAGCCAATCACGCCGTCCCAGGATTTCGGAGACGAGGATGGCGACCGCCGCCGGCATGAAGGCGAAATAGGCGACGAACAGCGCGACGAAGGGGATGGAAAACCACAGCGAGGCCTGCGCCGCTGGCTGCGTCTGCTCCGTCATCAGCCCAAGCGACGCCAGAAACATGATGTTGAGGAAGGCGCTGGCCGCCAGCGAAGCGACGCCATAGCCGATCAGGATGACGGCGAAGCGGATGAGGTAGGCAAAGAGACGGTTCATGCCAAAACTGCTCCCCTTTGTTTGATAAGGAAACGCCCGGTTACTGCCCAGTAGGCATAACCGCCGGAGAATCCACCGGGTAGACAGGGCAGGAGTAGCGCAGCGGATATGTTCAACGGGGTCGTTTGTGTCCAGGCGCTTAAGACCAGAAGCGCGAGGATGGCGTTCAGGGCGCCAGCGCACGCAAATGGCAGCCAGCGGTTCCAGCCTTGTCCACGGGCGACAAGCAGCGTGAGCAGAAAACCGGGCAGCGCCGTCAGGAAAGTAGTCATGAGCACGGATTGGTAAACAAAGCCCACACCGCGGACGCTGCGGTAAAACGATCCCCAGGCGCCGCCATCCAGCAGGGCGGTCGGGAGCAGCAACACGAAGAAGGTGGCGGCGACCGCAACCAGGACGGCAATGACATAACCCAAAGATATGAATGCGACGCGGCCGAACCAGGCAACAAGACGATTCACGCCTCGCCGTGCCCCGCGATCATCATCGCCTCTAGCGCCAGCCGGTCGACCTTGCGCATGCGCTCCGAGTCCGACTTGAGCTGGCCGCAGGCGGCGAGGATATCGCGGCCGCGCGGCGTGCGGATCGGCGAGGCATAGCCGGCATTGTTGATGTAGTCGGCGAACTTCTCGATCGTCTCCCAGTCCGAGCACTGGTAGTTGGTGCCCGGCCACGGGTTGAACGGGATCAGGTTGATCTTGGCCGGAATGCCCTTGAGCAGCTTGATCAGCCCCTTGGCGTCCTCGATCGAATCGTTGACGTCCTTCAGCATCACATATTCGAAGGTGATGCGGCGGGCGTTCGACAGGCCGGGATAGGCGCGGCAGGCGGCGATCAGCTCTTTCAACGGATACTTCTTGTTGATCGGCACCAACAGGTCGCGCAGATCGTCATTGGTGGCATGCAGCGAGATCGCCAGCATGACGCCGATCTCCTCGCCGGTGCGGAAGATCTCCGGCACGACGCCGGAGGTCGACAGCGTGATGCGGCGCTTCGACAGCGACAGCCCGTCGCCGTCGGACGCGATCAGCAGCGCCTTCTTCACCGCCTCAAAATTGTAGAGCGGCTCGCCCATGCCCATCATGACGACGTTGGACACTTTCCGGCCCTCGGCCGGCACGATGGCGCCGTCGGGCGTGTCGCGGTCGGGGAAATCGCCGAGCCGGTCACGGGCGGTCAGAAGCTGAGCGAGGATTTCTTCCGCCGTCAGGTTGCGCACCAGCTTTTGCGTGCCGGTGTGGCAGAAGGAGCAGGTCAGCGTGCAACCGACCTGCGAGGAGATGCACAGCGTGCCGCGGCCTTCTTCGGGGATGTAGACGGTCTCGATCTCGACCGGCCGGCCGGCACCGCGCGGCGGAAAGCGAAACAGCCATTTGCGCGTGCCGTCGGAGGAAATCTGCTCCTCGACGATCTCGGGCCTGGCGACGGTGAAGTGCTTATCGAGCTCGGCGCGCAAATCCTTGGAGATGTTGAACATGCCGGCGAAGTCGGAGACGCCGCGCACATACATCCAGTGCCAGAGCTGCTGGGCGCGCATCTTGGCCTGGCGCTCCGGCACGATGCCGGATGCAACGAGGGCAGCGCCGAGCTCGCCGCGGGTCAGGCCGATCAGCGACGGCTTTTCGGCCGGCATGGCGCGGGCGCGCAACGCGTCACGAGCGCCGTCAGTGGTAAGATCAAATGAAAGGGTCATTGTTGCGCCAATATAAGCGATTTGCGGCCGATTACAGCATCGTGCCCGAAATGAAGCGCGGCGCATAGCACAGGTTGGTGGCGGAGTCATGGGTGCCGCCGGTGCAAGGCTCGCCGCAATGTGCCGGCCGGCGGCGCTTCAAAAGCAAAAAGCCGGGCTTGCGGCCCGGCCCTTACTCAAACTCGGCCTATGGCTATTTGCACTTGGCGATAGACGACAGCGCCGCCGAGATGCCTTTCAGCGAAAACACATAGGTGGTGGTGTTGCCGCGGCCGGACTTCGCCTGGACCTTCATGTCGCTGCCGGACTTCATCGCGGCGATCAGCACCGGCTCCTCGGCGGCGTTCTCGACCCAGGCCGACTTGCCGCGGGTGAACATGGAAAAGCTCTTGCCGTCGATGGTGACGGTGGCCTTGGAGTTTTCCTGGAAATTGTAGCCGGCGATGAATTGCGGCTCATAGGACACCTGCTGTCCCGGCCGCTGGCTGACGAAGAAGAACATGTCGCCGTGATCAAGCGTCGGCGGCTGCTTGTCGGTCGGCACGGTCAGCACATAGCAAACCTTGCCGCCCGACGCCTGGTAGCTGTAAGTGCCCCAGGCATTGTGCTGGCCGATCTTGGTCGCCGACTGCGCCAACACCGGCGCTGTCATGGCCACCAGTGCCAGGCTCGAAATTGTAGCAATCAATCCGCGCATCGCTTTTCCCGTATTCCAAATGGTGCGGACGCAGGCCGGCTCGGCGTCCTGCCCGTCGCTTCATTTTGATTTAATCTGGGTTACCAAACGGTGAACTTCCCTTGGGAAAAGGACTTCCACCCCAGGAAACCGCCGCCATCCTTGCGCCCGTCGCTCGAAAAGCGGCAGTTGCAACGTCCCTGTCGCGACTTGGAGGCCACGAAAGCGGCAAGAGTTTGACTTTTCTGCCTTATCGCCGGCTCAGCTGTTGTCGGCTATCGCCTGCCTGGCGGCGAGCCGGTGCGCGGGGGTGATGTGGGCTTTGACGGCAGTGATCGCGGCGGTCAGCACGGCGATGTCGTCGGTAAAGCCCAGCCCGAAGACGAAGTCGGGGATGACGTCCGTCGGTAGCACGAAATAGCCGAGGGCCGCCAGCAAGATGCCTTTGGCGCGCAGCGGCGTGTTCTTGTCCATGGCGCAGTAATAGGCGGCGACCAGCTCTTCCATGAACGGGATTTGCCGGGCAGCCTTCTTGGCCGTGCGCCAGAAGTTCTCGCGCACTTCGCGCGCGTCGCCCGGCTTGCCGCCAAAGCCGAAGAAATCAAAACTGGATTTTTGCGCCATCAACCTCTCCTAACGAGGCTGCGCTCGTCGTTCCGCGCGCGCCTGCCAGCGGGAAATGTGGTGAAAGCGCCCGTCCACTACAAGAGCTCGGCCGTTCCCCGGCCTGAAAATCAGGTGATGCTGGCCTGCAAGTGGCTGGCAATCGCCCGCTTTGGAGGTTAGCGGAAACGCCCCTCCCTTCGTCATCCTGGGCGGAGCGAGGGGCTACGGCGTCGTCAGATCTCCAACGACCTAATCGAAATAGCGGTTCATCGTCTTGGCCAGTTCGAAATCGAGCGCGGTCAGGCCGCCGGCATCATGGGTGTTGAGCGTCACGTTCACGGTCTTGTAGACATTCGACCAGTCGGGGTGGTGGTCCATCTTCTCCGCCGCCAGGGCGACGCGGGTCATAAAGGCGAAGGCTTCGGAGAAGTTGTTGAAGGTGAAGCTGCGCGCGATCGCGCCGCCATCCTTGGCCAGCGACCAGCCATCGAGGCCGGCCAGCGCCTCGGCGACCGCCTCCTTGCTCAGTTTCTCTCTCGCCATGTTCGTTTCCCGTGCTATCTGGATTTGCAGTCTTCAGCATAGTGCCGGATCGATGAGTGCAAAGCCGATAAAATCCATTCTTTTCGTCTGTCTCGGCAATATTTGCCGGTCGCCACTGGCGGAGGGCGTGTTGCGCGCCGTCCTGGCGGAGCGTGGCCTCGATCGCGATATCCTGCTCGATTCGGCCGGAACCAGCGACTGGGAAGCCGGTTCGGCACCCGACCCGCGCTCGGTGTCGATTGCAGAGCGGCACGGCATCGATATTTCCACACAGAGGGCGCGCAAGCTGACGCCGGACGATTTTTCGCGGTTCGACCTCATTCTCGCGATGGACCGATCAAATCTCCGGGATTTGAAAGCGCTGGTGCCTGCCGCCATGCGCGACCGTGTCCATCTGTTCCTGGAGTTTGCGCAGGGAAGGTTGAGCGACGTGCCGGACCCTTATCGCGAGGGGCCGGAGGCGTTTGCCTCGGTCTACCGCATGATCCGCGAAGCATCGGAGGCGCTGGCGACGCGGCTCGAAGCGCGGCTGTCGGCGCCAGACAGCGGCCAGGCCTCCTCGACGATGTAGGGTCCGCCGCCGACCGAATCGCGCGACGACATCAGGACGAAGCGGCCGACGCGGAAGGGCATCGTCGAAAAGTTGCCGCGTGCCGACAGATACTGGGCGACGTCGAGCGGGCTCGAATTGCGTAAGCGGGCCAGCGTTACATGCGGCATGAACTTGCGGGGATCGGCGGGGATGCCGAGGCGCTGGCAGATGCGCTCGATCTCGGCTTGCAGGGCCGAAAGATCGGGCGAGGCGGAAACGCCGGCCCACACCGCATGCGGTTTCTTCTGGCCGAAGGCGCCGACGCCGGACAGCGTCAGCGGGAAGGACGGGCGGTGGACACGATCGAGCGCGTTGGCGATCTCGTCGGCGACATGGCCCTCGACATCGCCGATGAAGCGCAGCGTCATGTGGTAGTTCTCGACGTCGATCCAGCGGGCCCCGGGCAGGCCGCCCCGGAGCAGGGACAGCGAAAGGGCGGCATCACGCGGTATTTCGAGGGCGGTGAAAAGACGCGGCATGGCAAGCCTCCTGTCCTCGAATCGAACTCTTGTCCCTAGCGAATCATCGATAATGGAGCGGGGCAAGTGGTTTGTTGGTCGCAGGCCCGCCTAAAATCTTCCCCTGGGGAAAGCGAAGCCTCCTCGAAGTCCAGTTCTTCAAGAGTTGCCCTGAATCACGGCAATGGCCTTTTCGACATCCGGCAGTATGCGCTCGACCATGCGGTCGATGCCCTTGGCATTCGGGTGCAGGCCGTCCTCGAGCTGCAAAGCGGGCTCGCCGGCGACGCCGTCGAGAAAGAACGGATAGAGCGGGACGCCGTATTTTTCCGCCAGTTTCGGAAAGATCGCGTCAAAGCCGTTCTGGTAGTCGGCGCCGAGGTTGGGTGCGGCACGCATGCCGGCCAGCAGCACGGCGATCTTGCGCTGCTTCAACTTCGCCAGCATGGCGTCCAGATTCTTTTGCGTGATATCGGGAGAAACGCCGCGCAGCATGTCGTTGGCGCCGAGCTCGAGGATGACAAGCTGGGTGCCGTCCGGCACCGACCAGTCGAGACGCGACAGGCCGCCGCTCGACGTATCGCCGGAGACACCGGCATTGGCGATCGTCACATCGTGGCCCTTGGCGCGAAGTGCTGCCTCGAGTTTTTGGGTGAAGCCTTCGTCCGGTCCGAGGCCAAAACCCGCCATCAGGCTGTCACCGAAGCCGACAATCTCCAGGGGTTCGGCGCGCGCCGACGAAATGGCGCCGCAAATTCCGAGGAAAAGGATGAAGACTGCGGCAAGAGGGTGTTTGAAAGCCATGTGGCAGGCCCCATATGACCAAGAACATTACGTTGGCGGCAGGCCGAATTCTGGCCTCCACTCTCCCATATAGGACGATTTTATTTTGACAGAAGCCGTCATCGCGCTGAAAGACGTATCGCTGACGCTCGGCGAAGGAGCGTCTTCCGTTCATGTGCTGAAAGGTGTCAGCCTCGATGTGGCAAGTGGCGAGGCGACCGGCATCGTCGGGCCGTCGGGCTCGGGAAAGTCGACGCTACTGATGGTTCTGGCTGGGTTGGAAAGGGTCGATTCGGGCACGGTACGAATTGCCGGCGAATTGCTGAACGGCAAGAGCGAGGACCAGATCGCATCGTTTCGGGGGCGAAACATTGGCATCGTTTTCCAGTCCTTCCACCTCATTCCCAACATGACGGCGCTTGAAAATGTCGCAGTGCCGCTGGAACTTGCCGGCCATGCCGATCCGTTCGGGGTGGCGGCGCGGGAGCTGGAGGCAGTGGGTTTGAGCGATCGCGTCACTCACTATCCCGGCGAATTGTCCGGCGGCGAACAGCAGCGTGTGGCGATCGCCCGGTCGCTCGCACCTTCGCCGCGCATCCTGATCGCCGACGAGCCGACCGGCAATCTCGACCAGACAACCGGGCGGCAGGTTGCCGATCTTCTGTTCGCCAAGGTGGCCGAGCGCGGCATGACGCTGGTGCTGGTCACCCATGATCCGGCGCTCGCCGCACGCTGCTCCCGGCAGGTGTCGATGCGGTCGGGCCGGATCGAAGACGCGCCGTTGCTCAAAGTGACGGCGTAGCGCCATGGCTGACAAGGCCCCCTCATCCGGCCCTTCGGGCCACCTTCTCCCCGCCGGGGAGAAGAGGCTGACGCCGGCGTTGGCAACCTCTTCTCCCCTCGGGGAGAAGGTGGCCGCGAAGCGGCCGGATGAGGGGGTTGCCTGGTCGCGCACGCTGAAGCTCGCCTTCCGCTTCTCACTGCGCGAGATGCGCGGCGGGCTGTCCGGCTTCCTGATCTTCCTTGCCTGCATCGCGCTTGGCGTCGCGGCGATCGGCGGCGTCAATTCGGTGGCCCGGGCGATTACTGCCGGTGTCGCCAACGAAGGCCAGTCGCTGCTCGGCGGCGATCTTCGTTTCCAGCTCAACCAGCGCGCAGCGACGCAAGCCGAGCACGTCTTTCTCGACGGGCTGGGCACGGTCTCGCACAGCGCCAGCATGCGCTCGATGGCGCGGCTCGAGGACGGTTCCGACCAGGCGCTGGTCGAGACCAAGGCGGTCGACGGAGCCTATCCGCTCTACGGCGCGCTGGAGACCGAGCCGGCGCTGTCGAAGCAGGAATTGTTCGGCG
Organism: Mesorhizobium sp. M6A.T.Ce.TU.016.01.1.1; assembly: GCF_003997065.1. NCBI lineage: Bacteria > Pseudomonadati > Pseudomonadota > Alphaproteobacteria > Hyphomicrobiales > Phyllobacteriaceae > Mesorhizobium > Mesorhizobium sp. M6A.T.Ce.TU.016.01.1.1. Next base: position 144,227 of record NZ_RZTJ01000015.1, read on the forward strand.
AAAGATCCGGTATTTTAGGCGCCGCCGCACCCGATCTTTTGTTCGAGCGGCTGAACCTTGGGATCGGCGACCGGCTAAAGCTCGGCAGCGCCACATTCGAACTGCGCGCCAGGCTCGTCAGCGAGCCGGACGCGGTATCCGACGGTTTCGGCTTTGCGCCGCGGCTGATGGTCTCGACGGACGGGCTTGCCGCTTCCGGTCTGATCCAGCCGGGCAGCCTTGTCGAAAATGCCTACAAGATCCGCCTGCCCGTCGGCACCAGCGAAGCGGGTATCAAGGCGATCCAGGAGCAGGCCGGGGAGGACTTTCCCGAGGCCGGCTGGACCATCCGCACGCGCAGCAACGCAGCACCTGCGTTGTCGTCCAACATCGAACGGTTCTCGCAGTTCCTGACGCTGGTCGGGTTGACGGCGCTGGTGGTCGGCGGCGTCGGCGTGGCCAATGCGGTGCGCGCCTATCTCGACGGCAAGCGCGGCGTCATCGCCACCCTTAAGAGCCTGGGCGCATCGGGCGGTTTCGTCTTTGCCGTCTACCTCGTGCAGATCCTGATGATCGCCGCCCTCGGCATCGCGCTTGGCGTTGCGCTTGGCGCGCTGATGCCGTTCGCCGCGAGCGCGGCACTCCAGTCGGTCATTCCGGTGCCGGCGGAAGGTGGGTTCTATCCCGGCGCGCTCGGCATGGCGGCGCTGTTCGGGCTGCTGGTGACGCTGGCTTTCGCCTTGCTGCCGCTCGGCCGTGCGCGCGACGTGCCGGCGACGGCGCTGTTTCGCGAAATGGGTTTTGAGGGCCGCGGTTTTCCGCGCCCGCTCTACGTGGCGGCGGCGCTCGGCATCGCGCTGCTCCTAGCCGCGTTGGCCATTCTGTTTTCCGGCGATCGCCGCATCGCCTCGATCTTCGTCGGCGCCACCATTCTTGCCTTCCTGGTGCTGCGCGTCGTCGGCGCTCTGGTGCAGTGGGCCGCCAAAAAGAGCCCGCGCGTTGGCTCGACGGTGCTCAGGCTCGCCATCGGCAACATCCACCGGCCGGGAGCCTTGACGCCGTCGGTGGTGCTGTCGCTGGGGCTGGGGCTGACGCTTCTGGTGACGCTGGCGCTGATCGATGGCAATCTCAGGCGGCAGATTTCCGGCAGCCTTCCGGAACGGGCGCCGAACTTCTTCTTCGTCGACATCCAGAGCAGCGATGTCGACGCGTTCTCCGCGCTGGTCGGCAAAGAGGCGCCGCAGGGCACGCTGGTCAAGGTGCCGATGCTGCGCGGCCGGGTGATGGCGCTGAACGGCGTCGACGTCGACAAGGTCAAGGTCCCGGCGGAAGGGGCCTGGGTGCTGCGCGGCGATCGCGGGCTGACCTACGAGGCCAGATTGCCGAAGAATGCGACGCTGACCGAAGGCACATGGTGGCCGGACAATTATGCCGGTGAGCCGCTGGTGTCGTTTTCGGCCGAGGAAGGCAAAGAGATCGGGCTGAAACTCGGCGACACGGTCACCGTCAACGTGCTTGGCCGCAACGTGACGGCGAAGATCGCCAATTTTCGCCAGGTCGAGTGGGAGACGATGGGCATCAACTTCGTCATGGTGTTCTCGCCCAGCACATTTGCCGGCGCGCCGCATAGCTGGCTGGCGACGCTGACCGAAAAGGGCGCGTCGGGGGCCGACGATGCCCGTCTTCTCAACGCGGTCACCCGGGCCTTTCCCGCGGTGACGACAGTCAGGGTCAAGGACGCGCTCGACATCGTCAACCGGCTGGTGGCGCAACTCGGCACGGCAATCAGGGCCGCGGCTGGCGTGGCGCTGATCGCGTCGGTGCTGGTGCTGGCCGGCGCGCTGGCCGCCGGCAACCGGGCCCGCATCCACGACGCAGTGGTGCTGAAGACGCTGGGCGCCACCAGGAAAACGCTGATCGCGGCCTTTTCACTGGAATATATGCTGATCGGCCTCGCCACTGCGATCTTCGCGCTGGCGGCAGGCGGGGTTGCCGCGTGGTTCGTTGTCGCGCGCATCATGACGCTGCCATCGCATTTCATGCCCGACGTGGCGGTGGCAACCATCGCCTTTGCGCTGGTGGTCACGGTCGGCATCGGTCTCGCCGGCACTTGGCGGGTGCTTGGCCACAAGGCGGCGCCGGTGCTGCGCAATCTCTGATCGCAAGGCTTGGCGAGGCTGTTTTTGATTAATTCTGCGTAATGTTGCGGCTTCGAAAGCCGAAAAAGCGGATTTCAGGGACTTCACGAAGCATTACGCTCCGTTACGGTCTTGTTCTTGACGCCAATAACCATCATATTTCGCCGCAGGCATGCTGGAGCCCCGCCAGCGGCGCCTGGGTCTAAATGGACCTGACACCGGACGGGGCAGAAGCAATATGAGGATTTCCATGGCTGAACCCGTTCGCAATTATCAGACGCGCGCCGTGCCCGGCGCCGGCGTCGATGCTGCCATCGACCAGGGCCTGCGCGCCTACATGATCAAGGTCTACAATCTGATGGGGCTTGGCCTCCTCATCACTGGCCTTGCCGCAGTCGGCACGATCATGCTGGCCACCACCACCGATCCGGCTTCGGCGGTTGCGACGCTGCCGAGCGGCGAGATGCTGACCTCCTTCGGCTACGCGATCTTCGGGTCGCCGTTGCGCTGGGTGGTGATGCTGGCTCCGCTGGCCGCTGTGCTGTTCCTGTCGTTCCGCGTCCAGTCGATGAGCGTTTCTGCCGCGCAGACGACGTTCTGGGTCTATGCCGGCTTGGTCGGCCTGTCGCTGTCGTCGATCTTCCTGGTCTACACCACCGCCAGCATCTCGCAGACCTTCTTCGCCACCGCGGCGGCTTTCGGCGCGCTGTCGCTTTACGGCTACACGACCAAGCGCGATCTGACCGCGTTCGGCTCGTTCCTGGTGATGGGTGTGTTCGGCCTGATCATCGCGATGGTGATCAACATCTTCCTGCAGTCGTCGGCATTGTCCTTCGCCGTTTCGGCGCTCGGCGTGCTGATCTTTTCGGGCCTCACCGCCTATGACACGCAGAAGATCAAGGAGATGTATTTCGAGGGCGACGCCACCGACGTTGCCGGCCGCAAGGCGATCATGGGCGCGCTGACGCTCTATCTCGACTTCATCAACCTGTTCATGTTCCTGCTGCAGTTCATGGGCGACCGCCGCTAACAGGCTTTTGTTTGGACTGGTCTGACTGGACCAGCGAGTTTTGTAAGGGCGGCCCAACGGCCGCCCTTTTCTTTTGTTCCGGCCTCTGCTGTGATAGAAGGCAGATGAACGATTTGCATAAATTATGAGCAACGTCACCATACGGGCCGCTACATCGGCGGACCTCGACCAGATCACCGATATCTATGCCGACGCGGTGACAAACGGGACGGCGAGCTACGAGCTGGAGCCGCCGAGCCGCGCCGAGATGGGCCAGCGATTCGACAGTTTGATAGCGGGCGGCTTTCCCTATCTGGTGGCGGAAAAAGATGGCATCGTGCTCGGCTATGCCTATGCCGGCGCCTTCCGGCCACGCCCCGCGTATCGCTTTGTCGTCGAGGATTCCGTCTATGTCGCGCCCGAGGCCAAGGGCCAAGGCGTCGGGCTCAAGCTGATGCAAGGGCTGATCGAGACCGCCGCGGCGGCGGGCTTCCGCCAGGTCATCGCGGTGATCGGCGACGGCCGACCGGATAGTGCCTCGGTGCGGCTACATGAAAAGCTCGGCTTTCGCCATTCGGGCCGCCTCGAAGGCTCCGGCTATAAGCACGGACGCTGGCTGGACACGGTGTTCATGCAACTGCCGATCAATGACGGGGCCTCGGTCCCGCCCGATCTCAACTCATTGCCGGAACAGAAATTCCGCCGCCAGAATAAGTAGTTAGGCCTCGACCAGCTTCAGCGTGCGGTCGAAGACGCCAAGCACGCGGCCAAGTTCCTGGCCGCGCTTGAGGATGCGGCCGCCAGCGGCAATGACAGCGAATGCGCCTTGCCGCCGCGCCAGCTTCGGATCCTTGACGATCTGGAACAGCGGCACCTCGCTGGTGCGGCGGAACACGGAAAAGACGGCGCGATCGGTGAGATGGTCGATGGCGTAGTCGCGCCACTCATTGGCGGCGACCATGCGCCCGTAAAGCCTCAGGATCTGGTCCAGTTCGCGCCGGTCGAACCGCACCGGCTGGTCGAGGCGTTCGCGTCTTGCCTCATGCAGCGGGATCAGTATTGCGGATGCGTCCCCATCCTCCGTCCCACTGCCATGATCAGTCATGCCTCGATCCCTTCGAATGAATCTTATGCCAACCAAAGTTGGCGCTTTCGCCGTAGAATTGCAAGCCCGACCGAGCAAAGGCGGCGGCGCACCGTTTCCGCAGTGTCCAGTCACGTTTATAAAACGCCCGTTGGAATTGGTGATGCTTCGCCACAATTCTGCCTTCTTTTATCCGCGCTCATGCCCCAATGTCCGACGAATTTACGGGTGTTGCCTGAGACGGTTCGGTCCGGCACTGGCTCGTAAACCCCAAGCCCCCCGCCCACGGGTCTGCGTCGGATCGAACCAACCTCGGTTTTTCCTTGGAAAAATCGGGTGCGACGATCCCAAAACCTAAATGACCGGCGTCAGAAGCAAGCTGACGCCGGTTTTTTATTGGCTGGATGGAGTGGCGGGTAGCGCGGCTCTCCCTTCTCCCCTTGTGAGGGCTTTGCACGGGGAGCGAAGTGGAGTTCGGTGGTCAGTGGGGGCCTTTTTGAAGGCCGGCAGAGCGGTTTTCCGCGGCCCTTGCGAGGCCTTTGTCGGTTTAGGCAGCCATCCTGCCGGATTG
>NZ_RZTJ01000156.1:0-362 GCF_003997065.1 Mesorhizobium sp. M6A.T.Ce.TU.016.01.1.1
CGTCTATCTGCACCAATTGTGGATCATCTATCTCGGCTACGGCGTGCTGGGCGGCATCGGTCTCGGCCTCGGCTATATCTCGCCGGTCAAGACGCTGATCACCTGGTTTCCGGACCGGCCGGGCATGGCAACCGGCATGGCGATCATGGGCTTCGGCGGCGGCGCCTTCATCGCCTCGCCGCTGTCGGTTTATCTGATGAAGCTGTTTTCGACGCCTGAGCACATCGGCGTCGCCGAAACCTTCCTGGTGCTGGGCATCGTCTATTTCGTCTTCATGCTGATCGGCGCCGTTATCGTCAGGGTGCCGCCGGAGGGCTGGAGGCCTGCCGGATGGACGCCGCCGGCGGCACAGAATGCGATGG
>NZ_RZTJ01000157.1:0-420 GCF_003997065.1 Mesorhizobium sp. M6A.T.Ce.TU.016.01.1.1
TTCCAGGACGCGTCCGGCTACAAGGAATTGTTGGCCGCCTGAGGCATTGCACTGTGCGGACTTCGGCGCTCGTCTGCGCCGCTCGGGTCGAAAGCTTTGAAGGACCGCTCCCTATCCAAGACAGGGAGTGATTGCCCGCCCACATCCGATTCTTGTCGCGCGCGGTTGGCCGCTATGCCATGGCTTTGAGCGGCGACTTGTCTGCCGCCTGCGCGCGCGCCGCCGCCGCTAGCAGGTCGGTCTGGGTGATCAGGCCGAGGATGCGCCGTTCGGCATCAACGATGACGACCGCATGGCTGCGGCCGTCGGTGAGCACGGGAAGCAGGCTCATCGCCGGCGTCGCGGGCGAGGCGGTGCCCGCCTTTGACAACACACCCTTCACCGTTTCGGTCGTCTGCGTCAGCTCGCGCAGCCCCACGG
>NZ_RZTJ01000158.1:0-419 GCF_003997065.1 Mesorhizobium sp. M6A.T.Ce.TU.016.01.1.1
TGCTTATTCTATTGCTAAGTTATTTAATGAGGTGGTTTGCTCTAGATTTCCCCGTACTTGGCCACAACACGTCATCCACCCCATACATAAAATTGGTGATACTGTTGATCCCAACAATTACAAGACCATTATGATTGGACATACTCTTGCCAAGCTTTATGCTACGACCATCGACATATACCTTTCTGATTGGTTGGAGAGTGCTGGTATTAGGGCTGGGCAAGTTGGGTTCAGGAAAGAGCACCAAATAGTGGACCACATTTTTAGTCTCAGAGCCATTATTGAGGAGGCTAAGCATAGGAATTCCAAAATCTATTGTTGTTTTGTGGACTTTCGTAAGGCCTTCGATACTGTTCCTAGGGACCTTCTTATGAAGAAACTTCGGTCTTTTGAACTTCCTGAGATTCTTATAACAGTAG
>NZ_RZTJ01000159.1:0-416 GCF_003997065.1 Mesorhizobium sp. M6A.T.Ce.TU.016.01.1.1
GCATTCCGGTGAGGGCAACCTGGCTCGGCATCAGCCTGTATCGATTCTGGGAGCCGACCACCGACTGATACTCGCGTTCGGTGCTCGTAAGCATCAGATCGATCGGGACGGTATTGAGCCAGGATGCGAGGTCGGTGGATATGACACCGTGCTGCAGAAAGACGAACTTGAACCTCAAGAGATCGCGGTACTCGCGCGCCGGCAGATAATCCCAGATGTAGCGGTCGGCATGAGAGGAAATGAGATAGCGCGCGTTGAGCAGCGCGTACTCGTGATCGGCGGATCCGAACGGTATGAGGCGGAACCCGTCCGCCGCGAGACGCGGCCAATCTTGGGACTTGCGCCTCAGCACGAAATAGGCGTTGACCTCGGGTCGAAAGCGCCGGACGTAGCGGTAGAGATGCTCGGCGTTGTCG
>NZ_RZTJ01000160.1:0-414 GCF_003997065.1 Mesorhizobium sp. M6A.T.Ce.TU.016.01.1.1
ACCTGTTGCCGTTGATCGTCGCGCGGAGGCAACTGACCGGTGATGAGCCGGACACCGTCGGGATCTCGGCCAACAGCGAATTGCTGTTCTGGGTCGATACGATCGTAGTCGATTATGAGCCGCGATCCGTCGAACTGCTCCCGCATCGATTCGTCGTTCGGAAAGTCACCATCGGAGAGGGCTTTGAACCGCGCCCAATCGTCTATGCGAGCCGCGTCAAGCAGGTTGACGATGCGGCTGCGCTCTTGAGGTGTCAGAAAGAGCTTCTGGCTTTGCATATCCTGATCTCATTTGCCGTAAACGTAGCGGTAGAGGATATCGCTATCCATTGTGCCGCCCAAGTTTACAACGGATGTCCTGTCGAAGCCGCTTGCCTTGACAAATCCGGCCTCCCATGCGCTTTTCGCGCAAATT
>NZ_RZTJ01000161.1:0-351 GCF_003997065.1 Mesorhizobium sp. M6A.T.Ce.TU.016.01.1.1
CGCCCTGGTCGCGCAGCGACAGCAGGCCGTAATAGCCCGAGCGCATGAACTCCTCGATGCGCCGGTCGGAGGCTTCCTTGCTGCCATGCGTGAAGATGTCGACATCGTGGACGAAGAGGATGTCGATCCGGTCGACGCCGAGGCGCTCAAGCGAGGCTTCGAACGAGCGCATGACGCCATCATAGCTGTAGTCGTACACCTCTCGGCGTGATGGCGTGTCGAAGAACTTGCCGATGCCGGTGCGCTCTTCGGGTGGGCAGGCGCGCATGATGCGGCCGACCTTGCTCGACAGCACATAGTCGTCGCGCTTCTTGCCGCGCAGGAACGGGTTGAGCCGCGTTTCCGAGAGGC
>NZ_RZTJ01000162.1:0-411 GCF_003997065.1 Mesorhizobium sp. M6A.T.Ce.TU.016.01.1.1
CAAAAGCATCGAGGATGAAGCGCAGTTCGCGGTCAGCGTCGCTGGATCGGCGCCGCGCATTATCCGGCTGGTGACCTATCTGTCCGGTCAGTTGCTGTCGCGCTCGCCGACTTCCGAGGCGCAGGATCGCAATCTGGGCATCTTCCTCGCCCGCCTCAGCCGGGCGCTGCGCGGCTTCTTCCATCCGGCCGCCGGCAACGACCTGCTCTGGGACATCCGCAAGGTCGCCAAGACACGGCCGATGATGGCGCACATCACTGATCCGAGTCGGCGGGCGATGGTCGAGCGCGCGATCGACTCCTTCGAGGAGCATGCTGCGCCGGTCATCCCGAGCCTGCGCGCGCAGATCGTCCACAACGACATGAATTCCTACAATGTGGTGATGGATGCTTCGCGGCCGGAGGTCGTGAG
>NZ_RZTJ01000163.1:0-410 GCF_003997065.1 Mesorhizobium sp. M6A.T.Ce.TU.016.01.1.1
CCATGGCACTGTCGGCCGCCTCGACGATGGCGCGCAGGCCGACACCCTTCTTGAGATCGCCGGCCTCGATGAGAATGATGGCATCCCGCGCGGGCTCCGCCGTCAGCGCCTTGACGTCGTCGGCCAATGCCTTCTGGCCGCTGGCATGGCGCACCCACAGCAGCCGCCGGTCGGAAAACATCGGCACGGTGCGGGCCTCGTCGAGCAGCCGGCCCTCGTCTCGGTCGACCTCCGACCCCTCCAGCCTGACCACCGAGAAGGGATCGTCGAGCGGCAGGCCGGTCTTGCCGGCAAAGGCCTTTGCTCGCTCGGAGACGAGGCCGCGATCGGGGCCGTAAAGCAGGACGATGGAGATCCGCTGGTCCGGCTTCGCGAGCCAGCCATCGACCTCATATGCTTTCTTCTGTGCC
>NZ_RZTJ01000164.1:0-353 GCF_003997065.1 Mesorhizobium sp. M6A.T.Ce.TU.016.01.1.1
TTCCGGCACCGCGAACTCATCCGCCGTGTGACCAAGGGAACTGTAGAAAACCTTCCCCGCCCCATAGCGCCGTTTCCAGACGACCGGCATGACGACGCCGCCTATCCCCGGAAAATGCGCGTCGGTGAAGGTGGTGGTCGCCAGCACCTCATTGCTTGGGTCGACATGCATGTAATATTGCTCCGACCGGTAGGCGAAATCGCTGATGCCTTTTGTGATCGGATCGTCCGGCCGGGTGATCGCGACAGTGTAGTCGATGATGTTGCCGGGATGCGCCACCCATTGGCCGCCGGTCATGAACTGATAGTCAGGCTCATTGCGGAAACTGTCGCCCATCGTGCCGTGGAAACCGC
>NZ_RZTJ01000016.1:0-17611 GCF_003997065.1 Mesorhizobium sp. M6A.T.Ce.TU.016.01.1.1
CCTTGTTGAAGAAGCCCGTCATGCTCTGCCGCCGCCGAACAACGCTCAATGCAGGCGCGACGACCGGTCCCCGATCTCTACCTCAATCGCAGGCGCCCTCCCGCGCAGCGGGTTCGTTCAACGGCCCAAACAGGACGGTGATTGCTTGGCGCTGAGCGTAGGCAATAGCGCACGGCGCCATTTCACCGTCACAGGCTGGATTGCCCAAGAGGGCCATGGGATCCGTATCGCCTAGCGAATGATCTGCTAAACTTCGCATAATCCCGATATCACGAAACAATTGAAATTGTTCGCCTCTAAACCTGAGAACTAAAAGTGCGAGGTTGACAGCTTTGGAGAATATCAGCCGAGAGAACGATCATTCGACGGAAACATCCGGCGGCGCGGTTGCAAGCTTTGCCTGAAAAGCCCGCAGTTGCGCGGGGTTTCGACCCTGCTAGATCAAGGCGGAGAATGTTGGGGCAGGGTGCATCTGGCGGAGGGAGTGGGATTCGAACCCACGGTGGGCTTGCACCCACGCCGGTTTTCAAGACCGGTGCCTTAAACCGCTCGGCCATCCCTCCGTCGTGATTTTTCAATCACTTGGATGCTCGTCCTAATCTTAATTTGTACCTGTTGGTACTGCTGCGCCGCCCGAAGACCGTTCTCGCTTCATTGCTCTAGTGCGCCCGACGAACTCCTGTCAACCGGCCATAACCCGTTCCTGCCAACGGCAGAGCATGGATGCTCGACGGCGGGACTGAAGCAGGACGAACAGCACTCTGCACCGAAGGTCGAAAGGCCGTGGTTTTTCACAGCGATCGCCGGGGCGGTTTGTGCCACAATCTCGCCCGGTTCCGACCACAATCGGTTAATACGGTGATAAGCAATTCCGGTGCACAAGGGATTGCGAATCAAGGTGGCGCTGGCATTTGTCGAGGGGTTTTAGCTCTGCCGACAGTCAAGTTGCGGTGCCTTTGTTGAGAGGGGACAATCGAAACATGCAGAGCACGGCGCGCCCGCATCTCCGTCGCGCTTGCGCTTTCACGTTGTTTGCCCTGTCGGCTGCCTTGCTGGCGGCTTGCGCCGCGCCACCACAGCCGAAGGCGATGGTCAACAAGAAGCCTCGCTCCAAGGAGTATTTTGCCGAATCCGAATATGGCGTAAAGGCCAGTCCGCGCGTCACCTTCAAGAAGTCCGGCTTGCAGCGTGGCGGCGGACGCGACCAGTTGGGCAAGCCCTATCAGGTGCGCGGCAAGTGGTATTATCCCAAGGAAGACAAGCGCTACGCCAAGGTGGGCCTCGCCTCCTGGTATGGCGACGCCTTCCACGGCCGGCTGACCGCCAACGGCGAAGTCTACGACATGACGCATCTGACCGGCGCGCATCCCACCATGCCGCTGCCGAGCTATGCGCGAGTCACCAATATGAAGACCGGCAGTTCGATCATCGTGCGCGTCAACGACCGCGGACCCTACCATGACGGGCGCATCATCGATGTGTCGAAACGTGCCGCCGAAATGCTCGACTATGCAAACATCGGCACGGCAAAGGTGAAGGTCGAATATGTCGGCCGTGCGCCGCTTGACGGCAGTGACGATCAGTATCTGATGGCCTCCTACCATCCCGGCAACAGGGCGCCGGATCCATCGGACGGCTTGCCCACCGGTGTCATGATCGCCATGAATGGACCATCGCCGAGCACCGCGTTGGGTGCTGCCGCCGCTCCATTTCCCGGTCAGTTGACGAATTCCGCATCCGCACAGCCTGTCCTGTCGGCGCAGACGCCGGCCGCTGGCAATGTGACGCTGCCCGATTTCGGGCCGATCGTGCCGGAACGTCCGGAAATCAATCTGCCGGCGCAATCGCCGTTCACAGTGGCGTCGCTGTCTTATGCGGACGAGCGCGTGCAGCGTGCCACCAATGTCTTTGCCGCGCTGGATGGCACCGGCATGTCGCCCGCCGAAATCCTTCAATCGTGGAAGCGGCAAGCGCCTTCGGCCGGTTCGCCCACGGACTATATCGCGGCGGGTTCGTTTGAGGATGCTGCCGAGGCGCAGCGTGTGGCCACCCAGCTTTCCGGCTTCGGCAAGGCCGAAATCCAGCGCTCTGAATTCGAAGGCAAGGACTGGTATTCGGTCAATCTCTATCCGGACGGCCATGGCAGCCTGGACGAGATGCTGCAGGCGGCATGGTCACATGGCGCACCGGACGCGCTCGTGGTTCGGAACTGACCGGCAAAACCTGAAGTTTTGCCCAGTTGTCCAAGGCGCGGTTGATCGGCCGAGACAAAGCCTGATAGCTTGTAGAGCTTGCCCAGAAATGCCGGCTGACAGGTCGAACCTCTCATGAAATCTCGCTTCGCCGCGCCTGTCGCCGGGCTCCTGGGTTTTGGCCTCCTGCTGCTCTCGCTGGCCCCGGCCGCGGCGCAGCTTTTCGAGACCAAGGCCGCACAGGCCTTCATGATCGATGCCGAAACCGGGACGGTGCTGTTTTCCAAGGACGCCGACAAGCCGATGCCGCCGGCGTCACTGGCCAAGCTGATGACGATGGAGGTGGTTTTCAACGCCATCGAGTCGGGGCGCGTGACGCTCGACGACACATTCGCGGTGAGTGAGAACGCATGGCGCACGGGCGGCGCGCCATCCGGAACATCGACAATGTTTGCCAAGCTCAAATCGACGATCCGGCTTGAAGACCTGATTCAGGGCGTGACGATCCAGGCAGCCAATGACGGCTGCATCATCATCGCCGAAGGCTTCGCCGGATCCGAGGCGAATTTCGCGACTGAGATGACCAACCGCGCAAGGCAGATTGGCCTCGCGAAATCGACATTCGTCAATTCAACCGGTCTGCCGGCCGAAGGTCAGCAAACGACGGTTCGAGAGCTTGCCCTTCTGGCCCTGCATATCTGGCGCGAGTACCCGGACTTCTATCGCTACTATGGCCAGACGGACTTCACCTGGAACAAGATCACTCAGAGGAACCGCAACCCGCTGCTGGCGATGGATATCGGCGCGGACGGCTTGGCTGTCGGCATGAGCGAGGCATCCGGCTTCGGCATCGTTGGCTCGGTCAGCCACAATGGCGCCCGCATCATCGCGGCGATGAGCGGACTAAAAAGCGACCGCGAGCGCGCCGAGGAAGCGCGGAAGCTGCTCGACTGGGGCGTTCGCGCCTTCCAGAAGACGGAGATTTTCGCCAAGGACGAAGTGGTCGGCGAAGCCCAGGTTTTCGGCGGTGCGAAATCCGGCGTGGCGCTGAAGGCAAAAGGGCCGGTGAATACCTTCCTGCCCATCGCCAACCGCGACAAGCTGACCGCCAAGATCGTCTATGACGGACCGGTTGCAGCGCCCGTGGAGGAGGGGCAGCCGGTGGGTGCACTGCGGGTCTGGATCGGTGATACGCTGAGCCAGGAGACGCCGCTTTTCGCGGCCGAATCGGTTGGCGTTGGCTCGCTGCCGCGGCGCGCGCTCGACGCCGTCAAGGAACTGGCCGTCGGCTGGCTGCGTTAGCACCGTTGCGGTGGACCTTTTTTCTGACCGGGACTATTACGGTTCCCGCAGTATGGAAGAAGGCTTTTTGATTGGTGCACGGATTTTTCATCACCTTCGAAGGCGGAGAGGGGGCAGGCAAGTCGACGCAGATCGAGCGGCTGGCCAGCAAGATGCGCGCCAAGAAATACGATGTCCTTGTCACGCGTGAGCCGGGCGGCTCGCCCGGCGCGGAGGCGGTCAGGCATGTCCTGCTTTCCGGCGCTGCCGAACCGTTCGGCCCCAGGATGGAGGCGCTGCTTTTCGCCGCCGCGCGCTCCGACCATGTCGAGCAGGTCATTCGGCCGGCGGTCGAACGCGGCTCGATCGTGCTTTGTGATCGCTTCATGGACTCCTCGCGCGTCTACCAGGGCGTCACCGGCGGCCTCGATCCGGCGTTCATGGGCGCGCTGGAAAAGGTCGCCATCAACGGCATGGTGCCCGACATGACGCTGATCTTCGATATCGACCCGGCCGAAGGATTGCGGCGCGCCACGGCACGGCGGGGCACCGATGCCGGCGCCGACCGCTTCGAAAAGGAAACGCTTGATATCCATCAGCGCCGCCGCGAAGCCTTTCTGGCGATTGCCGCGGCGGAGCCCGAGCGCTGCATTGTCGTCGACGCCTCCGCCGACCCCGACACGGTGGAGAATGTCGTCACCGCTGCCGTGTTCGCGGCTCTGGAGACGATGACGCCGGCGCACAGGAAGCAGGCGTCGCCAGGATGATTTTCGAACGGATCGCACCAGAACAGCACGACACGCTCGACGGCGTGCCGGAGCCGTCCGAGACCCCGCGTCTGGTCGGACATGGCCAGGCGGCGAACATGCTGGCCGCCGCCTATCGCTCCGGGAAGCTGCCGCATGCACTGATCTTTGTCGGACCGGTCGGCATCGGCAAGGCAACGCTTGCCTTCCATCTGGCGCATCATCTGCTGAAGCATCCCGCATTCGAACAGGCGCCGGACGTTCTCGCCGTTCCTGATCCGGCGTCATCGCTGTTTCGCCAGATCGCCACCGGCGCACATCCTTCGGTGCTGCATCTGACCCGCCCGCCGAACGACAAGACGAAAAGCTTCAAGACGGTCGTCACCGTCGACGAGATCCGCAAGGTCAGCCGCTTCCTGTCGCTGACCTCGCATGATGGCAGCTACAGGGTGGTGATCGTCGATCCGGCCGACGACATGAATGTCAATGCGGCCAATGCCTTGTTGAAGAACCTTGAAGAACCACCGGCACGCACACTGTTCATCCTCATCGTCCATGCACCGGGCAGCCTGCTGCCGACGATCCGCTCGCGCTGCCAGATGGTGCGGCTGGCGCCGCTCGATGCCGAGAGCCTGATGGCGGTTCTGGAGAACGTCGAGCCACCGCCGCCGGACGAACCCGCGGCGCGCGCGGCATTGGCCAAGCGGGCAGGGGGCAGCGCGCGCACCGCAATCCTGCTGACGCAGTATGGCGGGCTGGAAATCGCCGAGACGCTCGACGCCCTGGCGACAGCGAGGAAGAGCGATGTTGCCGGCGCCTATCGCCTCGCGGAGGCGGTCGCCGGTCGCGACCAGGCGATCCAGTTCGATATCTTCAATCGCCGTGCGCTCGACCTGCTCTCGACCGGCGCAAGCCAGGCCGCGCTGGCGGGCGATCTGGCGCGGGCGAAAACACTGTCGGATACTTGGCACGAGGCTTTGAACGCTATATCTGAGACCGACACCTACAATCTCGACAAGAAGCAGCACGCCTTGACCATGATCGACCGCCTGAATTCTGCAATGCGAATGTGACGGCCCATCGGGATGGCAATCGCCGTTTCGATGCGATATCTCACCGCTACATCTTCATTCAGACATTCATGACGGTTAATTCATGTCACGCGACACATTCTACATTACCACCGCGATTTCCTATCCCAATGGCAAGCCGCATATAGGCCATGCCTACGAATTGATCGCCACCGACGCACTCGCCCGCTTTCAGCGGCTCGACGGCAAGCAAGTCTTCTTCCTCACCGGCACCGACGAGCACGGCATCAAGATGCTGCAGACGGCGAAGCGGGAAGGCATTCCCGCGCGTGAACTGGCCGACCGCAACGCGGCCGATTTCCAGCGCATGGCAATCGCGCTCAATGCCTCCAACGACGATTTCATCCGCACTACCGAAGAACGTCACTATGCGGCCTCGCAGGCGATCTGGAAGGCGATGGCTGCCAATGGCGACATCTACAAGGGCGGCTATGCCGGTTGGTATTCGGTGCGCGACGAAGCCTACTACGGCGAGGAGGAGACCGAAGTCCGCGCCGACAATGTCCGCTACGGACCGCAGGGAACCCCGGTCGAATGGGTCGAGGAAGAGAGCTATTTCTTCCGCCTGTCGGCCTATCAGGACAAGCTCATCACGCTTTACGAAAGCCAACCCGATTTCATCGGCCCGGCCGAGCGGCGCAACGAAGTGATGAGCTTCGTCAAGTCAGGATTGAAGGATCTGTCGATCTCGCGCACCACCTTCGACTGGGGCGTGCCGGTGCCGGGTGACGAGAAGCATGTGATGTATGTCTGGGTCGACGCTCTGACAAATTACATTACCGGTGTCGGTTATCCAAATGAAAATGCTGACAATTGGCGCTTCTGGCCTGCCGATGCACACATCATCGGCAAGGACATCGTGCGCTTCCACGCAGTCTATTGGCCTGCCTTCCTGATGTCGGCCGGAATCCCCTTGCCGAAGCGCGTCTTCGGTCACGGCTTCCTGTTCAACCGCGGCGAGAAGATGTCGAAATCGGTGGGCAACGTCATCGACCCGTTCGCGATGGTCGAGCATTACGGCCTCGACCAGGTGCGCTATTTCTTCCTGCGCGAGGTGCCGTTCGGCCAGGACGGCAGCTATAGCCACGAGGCCATCGTCAACCGCACCAATGCCGACCTCGCCAATGGCCTTGGCAATCTGGCGCAGCGCTCGCTGTCGATGATCGCCAAGAACTGCGGCGGCGTAGTGCCGAAGCGCAGCGATCTGGCGGAGGCCGACAGGGCGATCCTCGACCAGGCGGTGGAGGCGCTTGCTACTGCACGCAAGACGATGGCGGAGCAGGGCATCCATCTAGCGCTTGCGGCGATCTTCGGCGTGGTGGCGGAGGCCGATCGCTACTTCGCCTCGCAGGAACCCTGGGCGCTCAGAAAGACCGATCCGGCGCGTATGGAAACGGTGCTGTGGACGACCGCAGAAATCATCCGACGCGTGGCGCTGCTCTGCCAGCCCTTCATTCCGGGATCGGCCGCTATGCTGCTCGACCTGCTGGCTGTACCGGCGGACAGCCGCGATTTCGTGCATGTCCACGCGGACTATGCGCTGGCATCAGGGGTTGCTTTGCCCGCGCCGGAAGGCGTGTTTCCACGTTACGTCGAGCAAACGGATGCAAGCGCCTAATGCTGGTCGACAGTCACTGCCATCTCGACTTTCCGGATTTCGCAGAGGAGCGGGCGGCCATCGTCGCCCGCGCCCTTGCCGCTGGAATCGGTCGCATGGTGACGATCTCGACACGTGTGAAGAAATTCCAACAAGTGCTTGAAATCGCTGAATCTTTCGACGAAATCTATTGCTCTGTTGGCACCCATCCGCACAATGCCGCCGAAGAGCTGGACGTGTCGGCCGAGGATCTTGTCCGGCTATCCGCTCATCCAAAAGTCGTGGCGATCGGCGAGGCCGGGCTCGACTATTTCTACAATCACGCGCCGCGCGATGCGCAGGCGCAGGGTCTTCGCATCCATATCGCCGCCGCGCGCGAGACTGGCCTGCCGCTGGTCATCCATTCGCGTGACGCCGACAGCGACATGGCCGATATCCTCGAGGACGAAACAGGGAAGGGCGCCTTCCCCTTCATCCTGCACTGTTTTTCGTCCGGGCGCAGGCTGGCCGAAGTCGGCGTGGCGCTCGGCGGCTATGTTTCCTTTTCCGGCATCCTGACCTTCAAGAATTCGGCCGAGCTGCGCGCCATCGCTGCCGACGTGCCACACGACCGACTGCTGGTCGAAACCGACGCGCCATATCTTGCGCCGATACCGTTTCGCGGCAAGCGCAACGAGCCTGCGTATGTGGCGCATACAGCCAAGGTGCTGGCCGAAACGATCGGTGTCAGCGAGGCCGAAATCGCTGCCGTCACCACGGACAATTTCTTCCGGCTGTTCGAGAAGATGCCGCGCCCAAGTGCGCTGAGCGCCTGACGCATGAGCGACCGGCTGCGCCTCACCATTCTCGGCTGCGGCTCATCGCCGGGCACGCCGCGCATCACTGGCGACTGGGGCAATTGCGACCCAGCCAATCCGAGGAACCGGCGCATGCGCACCGCAGCGCTCGTCGAGCGGATCGCCGCGAACGGCGACAGAACCACAGTCGTCATCGACACCGGGCCGGATTTCCGCGAGCAGATGCTGCTGGCATCGGTCAGGCGCATCGATGCGGTCGTCTATACGCATCCGCATGCGGACCATATCCACGGCATCGACGATTTGCGTGGCTTCGTGCTCGAGCAGCGTCATCTCATCGATATCCACGCCGACCAGCCCACCATGCTGCGGTTAAGGGAAGCGTTCGGCTACTGTTTCGAAACACCGCTGGGCAGTTCCTATCCGCCCATCGTCGAGCCCCATATCATCGACCACGCCAGGCCGGTCGTAATCGAAGGCGAGGGCGGTGCCCTCACCCTCGAGCCGCTGCCGCAGATCCATGGCGACATCATATCGCTTGGTTTTCGTATCGGCGGGCTCGCCTATTGCCCCGATATCAGTGATTTCCCCGACGCCACGGCCGAACGGCTGCGCGATCTGGACATGCTGGTCATCGACGCGCTGCAATACAGGACGCATCCGAGCCATCTGTCGCTCGGCCAGGCGCTCGGCTGGATCGAAAAACTGGCGCCGAAAAAGGCCGTGCTGACGCATATGCATGTGCCGCTTGACTACGCCACGGTGATGGCCGAGACGCCTGATAACGTCGAGCCGGCCTATGATGGCATGACGATAGAAATCGCTTTTGAATCAGTGTAATAGGCTCGGTTTTTCTTGGCTGGTAGCATTGATCGTGTGACCAAGGCTGCGGCCGATGCGGGTCTCGACATCGAGATCCGGCGCATGGGCGCCTCGACACGCACGGCCGAGGAAGCCGCCGCGCAATGCGGCTGCACGATTGCCCAGATCGTCAAATCATTGATTTTCCAGGGAGAAGCCAGTGGCGGACTTTTTCTCTTCCTGGTTTCCGGCGTCAACCAGCTCGATCTCACCAAGGCAGCCGCGCTGACTGGCGAGCCGCTGAAGCGCGCCGACCCGCGGCAGATCCGCGACGAGACCGGCTTTGCCATTGGCGGCGTAGCGCCGATCGGCCATCTGATTGCGATCCCGGCGTTCGCCGATGAGACGCTGCTAGGTTTCGATCGCGTATGGGCAGCGGCCGGCGCTCACGACGCGGTATTCGCGGCCGAGCCACGCGCCATGGTCAAGTCGGCGCAGGCTGTCGTGGCCAAGCTGACGAGCTGAGTCGAACACCCCGCTATCGCAGCTATTCGGCAGCGACCGCGGTGTGCGCAGGCGGCAACATGATGTCGGGCGCAGCCGGCGCGAACAACATCTTTACGAAGCTGCGGAAGGCGAGGATCTGGCGCTCTAGTACGCGGGGATCGCCGAGCCCCCGCGACATGATGATGCCGCCATCGATCACGCAGGAGAACATGATAGCTACATCGTCGAGGTCCATGCCTTTGCGGGCAGGATAAACGGTCGCGATCTCATTCAGCGCATCGCGAAACCGCCCGTTCCAGGAGCGTACGGCGTCGGAGGCGATGTCGCGAACGTTGCGGTCGAAGAGGCGCTCCTGATAGGTGAACGTCGCGATCAGACAGCCGGGGTGGCCGTTCGGCAGGTCACCCATTAGCTCGGCAAGCAGCTTGAGCGTGATCAGGAAGGACTGCAACGGATCATCGGAGAGTTGCCGGCCGCGGTGAAACACATCGTCGAAGATGCGGTCGTTCTCCTCGACGTAGCGCAGCATCAAGGCGCGGGCGAGTTCGTTCTTGTCCTTGAAATGATAGAAGAAGCCGCTCTTGGTGATGCCGGCCTCGGCGATCACCTCCTCGATGGAAGTCGCGCCGAACCCCTTGGCGAGCACCGATGCCTCGGCGATCTCCAGAATGCGTTCGCGCGTTTCCGCACCTTTGCGCATGACCGAATGCCCTCAAATTTACTGTACCGGCGGTATGGTTTTCACACCCGCCAACATCGGCACTGATAGCAATACGACCGACCCAGAACGGCTATCCATCTGTAATTGCTGCGGTTCCCGCTTCGGTGGAGTACCGGACCGCGAGCCTTCTACCGCACCGGCGGCACGTGCTGTTAAAACTTGGCTATTCCGAAACCGGCCGCAACCAAGGCGGCACGGTGTTATCTTACCACTGGAGACAAACATGGCCAAGTACCGCCAGAATCTGCCGCAACTCGCCAACAGAACATTCCTGAGCGATGGCGGCATGGAGACGACCCTCATCTTTCACGAAGGCCTCGACCTTCCGCATTTTGCTTCATTCACGCTGGTGGCAACGCCTGAAGGCCGGCAGAAGCTCAAGGAATATTACGTCCGCTATCTGACCATTGCGCGCAGAGGCGGGACCGGGTTTATCCTCGACACGCCGACGTGGCGGGCCAACCCCGATTGGGGAACGTTGCTCGGCTACGGGCCGGAAGCGTTGCGGGCCGTCAACGAGAGCTCCATCGAGCTTCTTCTCGACCTGCGCAAGGAGTTCGAGACTGCCGAGACGCCTTGCGTCATCAGCGGCGCGATCGGGCCGCGCGGCGACGGCTACAAAGCCGGCGATATGGACGCCAACGAGGCGGAGGCCTATCACGCGGCGCAGATCGAGAGTTTCGCGCGGACCGAGGCCGACATGGTGGCGGCCTATACGCTCACCAATTTCCACGAGGCGCTCGGCGTGGCGCGGGCGGCCAAGGCGCATGCGATGCCCTGTATGATCTCGTTCACCGTTGAGACCGACGGGAAGCTGGTGACCGGCATGGCGCTCGGCGAGGCGATAGACAGGGTTGACGACGCCACGGACGGTGCGCCGGCTTACTATATGATCAATTGCGCACATCCGACGCATTTCATGCAGGCGCTGAAAAAGGGCGAGCGCTGGCTCGATCGCGTCTATGGGGTGAAGGCGAACGCTTCGGCCAAAAGCCATGCCGAACTGGACGAATCGGAGACGCTCGACGCGGGCGACCCGGACGATCTCGGGCGGCGCTACAGCGGGCTGAGAGCTTCGTTTCCGACCATGCGCATCCTGGGTGGCTGCTGCGGCACAGACCACCGGCACATCGCAGCAATCTGCGAAGCCTGCGTGCCGCAGGCGGCGTAGGAGACTCTACCAGCCGCAGTTCCGCTGAGTCCCAAGGAACAAGGAACTGCGGCTGGCCGAAAGGCAACTCAATCAAAACCGCACACCAGTTCCATAATCTATCTTATGCGACTTTCTGATGTGGCAGCCTATAGAGATAGAGATGAAGCGCAGCCGACCGGGCAATCGACTATCCCGACGCGGCGGGCTTGAGATCATGGAGGGCAGCACGTCCCTGCGCGGTTGCGCCCTGGCGGAACAACCCTCATCGATACGTGTTAGACCTTGAGACCGGCAATTGTGAAAGGGTGGAATTCAGATGTCCAACAAGTCTGAGCAGCCAGTCGCCAAGGCACAGATGATGATACGCAAGCCCGTCGCAGAGGTCTTTCAATCACTGATCGATCCGAGGATCACATCTCATTTCTGGTTTTCCAAGGGTGCCGCACCGTTGCAAGTGGGCGAACGGGTCAGATGGGATTGGGAGATGTATGGCGTGCATACAATCGCCGACGTAAAGGCTATCGACCCGGACGAGCGAATCCTGATCGAGTGGAACGGGCCTGAAAATCCGAGTTTCGTCGAATGGACATTTAGATCGATAGAAGACGGTCAGACCTTCGTCACGGTCAGAAACTGGGGCTTTTCTGGCGGCGCGGAGGAAGCGATAAATTCCACCGAAGGATTCACAAACCTGTTAGCAGCCATGAAGTTCTACCTTGAGCATGGCATTGAGCCCAATCTCGTCCTAGATCATGCACCGAACGCTCGCGTTATCTGAGAGGCAACCGTTCGCTTCGATTCCAGTCGACTGACTCAATCTCGCATTCGGACGACCCCATCCTGCACCTCTCAACACCGCAATTTTCAGCTAAGACCATCACAAAATGACCGCCTCGCCTCCCTTTCTCGGCTTTCCCGATCGCCTCGCCGATGGCCGCATGCCTCGTGCGGTGATCTTCGGAGCCGGTCACGGCAGCACTTATCCCGGCAAGGACAGCAGCGGCTATGCCTTGGCCGCCGACGCCATTCGCGCTGCGAGCCAAGACGATGCCGAGCTCGTCGAGCACTGGGATTTCGACCTCGGCGGCCCGCTGTTCGACGGCAAGCCGGTCTGCTGCATCGACGCCAGCGACATCCCGACCGCTATGCATGACAATGCCGGCAACCGGGCACGGATCGAGGCGAAGACGCGCGAGGTCCTGGCATTGCCAGCCGTACCAATCCTGCTCGGCGGCGACGATTCCGTACCCATTCCCTTTCTCGCCGGCTTTGCGGATCACGGGCCGATCTGGATCCTGCAGATCGACGCCCATATCGACTGGCGCGACGAGTTGCATGGCGAACGCTACGGCTATTCGAACCCGATGCGCCGGGCGAGCGAGATGCCGCATGTCGCCGGCATCGTGCAGGTCGGCATCCGTGGCGTCGGCAGCGCACGCCTCACTGACATCGAAGCGGCGCGGCGCTATGGCAGCCGCTTCGTGACCGCCCGCGAGGTTCACGCCCAGGGCGTCGAAGCCGCACTCCAGCATATTCCGGAAGGAGTACGGGTCGTCGTCACCCTCGACTGCGACGGCCTCGACCCCGGCATCATGCCGGGCGTGGCGGCGCGTACGCCCGGCGGCCTCACCTATACGCAGGTGATCGACCTGATCGCGGGCCTCGGCAGGCGGGCCAAGATCGCAGGTTTCGACCTTGTCGAACTCTATCCTCCGGCCGACATTGACGGCCTGTCGGCGCTGACCGCCGCGCGCCTTCTCGTCAATGTGATCGGCACCATTGTTAGGCAGGTTTGAAACCTGGATTCCTCTCGTAGCTTCAATGCCCCCTCGCCGCCCATGGACGCCCCGACGGGGTTCGTTGTAAACATTCTGACCGCTTGATTGGAGGAGACGCAGCATGGACCGATTCACCGGCGGTTGCTTGTGCGGCAACGTCCGAATTGTGGCGTCGGGACTCCCATACCGGGTCGGCATTTGTCATTGTCTCGACTGCCGCAAGCATCATGGGGCCCTTTTTCACGCTTCCGCGGTGTTCCCCCAGGATGCGGTAACGATCGATGGCGAAACACGCGACTACGCCGGGCGGTTTTTCTGCCCCCGCTGCGGCTCGACCATTTTCGGGCGCACCGCAGACGAAATCGAAGTGAACCTGGGATCCCTGGATGCCCCCGACCAGCTGATGCCAACATACGAAAGCTGGATCATCCGTCGCGAATCCTGGTTGCCACCGTTTCCGCTCAAGAGACGATATGAGCGCGATCGTGACGCCACGGGTCGCTTTGAGGAGTAGGTCGCACGCACGAACGGTGCGAGTGGCAGTTTGGGAGGGTCACGCCGGCGCGTCACTCCGGAAGACCGGCCTTGCGGTAACCTTCAACGAAATGCTCAAGCGTCGCAGCGTCCCGGAATGGCTCCGTCGTGGCCCAGTGGCGGGTTGTGAAATGCGGGTTGCCGACGAGAAACAGCTCGACCTCTGCGCGCGCCTCGTCGAGTCGGCCGAGTTGGGCAAGGCTTGCCGCCAGGAAACGGCGTGAGCTTGTACGATAGGTCTCGTCCATGCGCAGTGTCTCGACAGCGGCTTCGTATTCGCCGGCCGCATATAGCGCCTGGCCGAGCGTCAGATAGTACCAACTTGCCGGAAACGGGTTCAGCCGGAACGCCTTGCGAATGTGCTCAAGCCCCTCCTCGACCCGCCCGGCCAAGACCGCGATGTCGGATAATGCCGCCCAGGCATCGGCCTCGTTCGGGTCGAGCTCGATCGCCTTGGCGAATTCCGCATCGGCCTCGGCGAAGCCGCGCTCATAGGCAAGCAGGTAAGCCAAAACCCAGCGGCAGCCGGCATCGTTGGGGTCGATCGCCACCGCTTTGCGCGCCAGTTCCAAAGCAACGCTACGGGATGTTTCGGTTGGTCCGCCAGAATGCACCCATCCCATCCAGTGATTCATGGCAAGCCAGCGATAGGCCTCGGCATATTCCGGATCGAGCGAAATCGCGCGGGTGAGCATCAGATGCGCTTCCTGCGCTGTCTGCGGCGAATCATCCATCAGCTTGCGCGCCCGCACGCACAGATCGTAAGCCTCGAGATTTTTGGGCCGATTGCGCGGCGGCGGTGCACGCAGCCGGCCGAGCAGCGCCTCCACGATCTTGCCGGTGACCTCGTCCTGAACGGCAAAGACGTCTTCTAGGCTGCGATCGAAGCGTTCCGCCCACATATGATCGCCACTCACCGCGTCGACCAGCTGTGCGTTGACACGCACCCGCCCCGCGGCGTGTCTTGCGCTACCCTCCAGCAGGTAGCGCACGCCAAGGTCCTGTGCGATATCGCGCACGTCCGTCGCCTTTCCTTTGTAGGCAAAGACCGAGTTGCGTGCGATGACGAACAGGCCGGAGACCCTGGACAGGTCGGTGATCAGGTCTTCGGTCAACCCATCCGCGAAGGATTCCTGCTCGGGATCGTTGCTGATGTTAACGAAGGGCAGCACGGCTATCGATGGTTTGCCGGGCAGCGGCAAAGGTTTTCGCTTCGCGCCACCGAGCTGTTCGATGACCCCCGTGAACCGGTAGCCGACGCGCGGAACCGTGGAGATCCATTCACCGCCGTCGGTGGCCGGACCAAGCAGCTTCCTCAGTTGCGCGATCTGGACGGTGAGGTTGCCTTCCTCGACGGCAGTGCCCGGCCACGCCGCGTCCATCAACTCGGCCTTCTCAAGTATTTCGCCGGGCCGTCCGACGAGCGCCGCAAGCAGCTTCAGCCCGCGGTAGCCAACGGCAACGGGGACGTCGTTCCGAAGGAGTGTTCCCGCACCTGGATCAAGCACGAACGGACCAAAGGCAAAGCGTGATCCTTGCATACGGCGCATCTATAGCCGATTTGGAAGTTTTGAGAACTATTTGGGAGAGCTTAATTACGGCGCTGTTTGTATCCTGCAGAATTCAACCTCTTTCAGGTCGAGGGTCCCGACCCTCAAACCATATGGAGGTTGCCATGAACGATACCCTTGCATCGGCGCCGCATCAGGCAGCGCGGCCGGAAACGCCCGCGAGGCCGGCGGAAGTGTCGCGTCGGCACCTGACGACCCTGCGAAGCATTATCGCGACCTGGCGCGAGCGGACACGCTTTCGCTGGGAACTTAAGCAAATGTCGAAGGACAATCCCCATTTGATCGACGATATCGGTCTGACGAGACAGCAGGTCGAGGACGAGATCGCCAAGCTGCCCTTCTGGCAACGATAAGGCGAATTCTGCAAAGACACCGGATCGCCAGTTTCCGCGTGCCGCAGTGGTTTCGCCGGCGCGTCTCTAAATCGCTTTGACAGCTCGCTAGGAGATACGGCCTCGTCACAAATCTGCATTCAGCGCTTCATATAGCTCGACGATGACCAAATGCTGCCTCCTTATCATCGACCTGCTGAATGAGTATCTCGACCTGTGGGAAGCAGATAAAGCCGATCGACTGGTTCAGAATACCAACCGGCTGGTGGCCGCTTTCAGGAGTTTACAGCTCCCGGTGATCTGGGTGCGGCAGGAGTTCCGTTCGGATCTCAGCGACGCATTTCTTGAGATGCGCGACAAACGCATCGCCGTTACAATTCAGGGCACGAGAGGTGCCCTGCTTCACGCTGAGCTCGATTGGCAGCCAAGCGATGCGACGATAGTCAAGAAGCGCTACAGCGCGTTCTTCAAGACGGGACTTGACGAGCTACTGGCTGAATTTGGCGCCGGTGAACTGGTTTTATGCGGCGTCAATACACACGCCTGTATCCGTGTGGCTGCGGTGGACGCCTATCAACGAGATTTCCGAGTGGTCTTGGCCGAGGAATGCATCGGCTCCTACGACGCAGAGCACGCGCGCGTCTCCCTGGATTACATGAACGGCAAGATCGCCAAAATAGCGACTGTTTCAGAGATCGTTGAAGCTCTCAGTGCGACCTAGTGAACGTCTGAAAGGCACCGCAACTTGCCACCAGACGGTCATGTCTCGAGTCACGGAGGTAGCTTCCCTGTTTCGGATGTAACCGAATTCCCCTCCCCGTGAAATTGTCCGGTAGTCCGCTGCTCCGATCATCGCGCTCCGGAAGTCAGGAGGATCGGATGGACAGTTACTTCGCTACCGAGCGCCACGATCAGATTCGGGATCGGGCACGGGCCTTTGCGGAGGCCGAGATCCGGCCCCGTATACCTGCCATGGAAGCCTCGCGGTCTGTAGACCATGACCTATCTTGGCTGATCGCCCGCCAGGGCTGGATCGGCATCACCATCGGCAAAGAATTTGGCGGCTTGGGTCTCGGGCATCTGGCCAAGACCATCGTCATCGAGGAAATCTCGCGCGTCAGCGGCGCCATGGGAGCGATGGTGCAGGCCTCGCAGCTAGGCGTCGCGAAAATTCTCCATTTCGGCAACGAAGCCCAGAAGCGGAAATGGCTTCCGGCCATAGCCAAGGGGGAATGTCTGCCGACCATTGCCGTAACCGAACACGAGTCCGGCAGCCACGTGCTCGGCATGGCATCGAACGCCGAGCGCGACGGGGACGCCTATATCCTCAACGGCCACAAGACGTATGTCGGCAATAGCCATGTCGGCGATCTGCATGGGGTGATCGTCCGAACCGGAGGCGGCTCGAAGGGTCTGTCCGCGTTCCTCGTAGAGGCGGATCGCCCCGGCTTCTCACGCGCTGCACTGAAGCCAGCGATGGGCCTGCACGGCTTCGGTTTTGGGGAACTTGTCTTCGACAACTGCCGGGTCCCCGCTGAAAACCTGCTCGGCAAGGAGGGCGACGGCCTGGCTGTGGCCTATTCTTCCAGCATCCTCTACGGAAGGCCCAACCTGACCGCCGTCGCGCTCGGAATCCACCATGCGCTTGTCGAGGAGACCGTGGCATTTGCCGCGCAGCAGCACCGTTACGGCAGCCCTCTTTGCGAACTTCCCACCATCAAGCAGAAACTCGGCCAGATGCAGTCGCGGCTGATGACCGCCCGGCTCGCCGCCTATCACGCCGTGCATATGCTGGACCGTGCCTTGCCTTGTGACGCTGAACTGATAAATGCCAAGCTGATCAACGTGGAGCACGCCTTGGATTCGGCCCGCAACGCCATGGAAGTGCATGCCGCTTGTGGATTGTTCGCCGACCGGCCCATCGAAAGGTTGTTGCGGGATGCGCACCACATCTTCGCGCCGGCGGGCACTTCTGACGTGCAGCTCCTCAGGTTGGCAGAGTTCGCCCTGGGCACATCGAAGACACAGTGGTCACAGCGGCTTGCTTCGTCGGCTGGATCGCAGGCCCACGATGAATGCCCAGTGTCCTACCAGCACTCTCCACCTTCGCGCGATGCAGCCACGAGCGATAGGCTCGTATCAGCCTGACCTTTTCTCGATTGCCATGCCTTCTACCCCCCGCGCTTCCAACTGAGGTCGATGCGCGATCAGGTGATTGTCTGACGTGAAAGAACCCCGAACTCGTGCGATCGACCAAGCCGAGCAGCGTCATATTTTCCCACAGAGCCGTCCATGAGACCGCCAGCAGGCGGCTGCCAACGGCCGACGAGCCATTGGCATATATCGTGTGGTCCGAGGTCGGACCCACCCGCACCGCGCATGGTCAGAATTCAATATCGCCGAAATCACCACCGCCATCGGAGCCGGCATCGTCTGCTTGGTCGGCTTGCTCTGGCTGTGGTGCCGGCGGTTCGGCTGCCTGCGCTTGCCCGCCTTCGCCAAACATGTCT
>NZ_RZTJ01000016.1:17621-129957 GCF_003997065.1 Mesorhizobium sp. M6A.T.Ce.TU.016.01.1.1
GCCGAAAACCACCCCGCCCGCCACACCCATCGCAGTCTGCGCGGCTCCGGCGAGGAAACCGCCGCCTGCCCCCTGCCGATCATTGCCAGAAAGCGGCTGCTCCGGTACAGCGGCAGCGGTGCGCCCGACCCGCGGCACCGAACCCGAGCGCCTGGCGCCGCTGCCTCCGAAGAGGCCGCCAAGCAATCCGCCGCCGGCAGATTGCTGTGCCTGTTGTTCCAGTTCCTCGATGCGCGACTGTGCCGCGTTCAGGGCCTGCTCTTGCACGACGATTGTTTGCGCCATGTAGTATGGCGCGCCAGGCTGTCGGGCAATCTGATCGTTGATGAAGCGTTCCGCTTCGGCATCGCGCGGCGGCGTCTGTCGCTCGACATTCGCAAGTTTCTCAAAAAGATTGCCAATCGCCTGCTGGTCGTTCCTGTTCATGGGAAGCAACTCCGGTCATTTGCGCGCGCCGCGTCCAGGACATTCTCGCGGCGCGCTCTACGTCCCTATTTATGCATGTCGCTGCTTCAAAACCGCTGCCGCGACATGCATTTGATTTGACGCAGCTATTCGCGCTCGCCGGTGAAGTTCAGCAGCAACTGGAAGATGTTGATGAAGTTCAGATAGAGCGAGAATGCACCGAAGACGGCTAGCTTCTGCTGCGATTCCGCACCAAAATTCTCCGCAAACTGCTCCTTGATCGTCTGCGTATCCCAGGCGGTGAGACCGATGAAGACGGCGATGCCGATCACCGAAATGGCGAACTGGAGCGCAGTCGAGCCGAGAAAGATGTTGACGATGCTGGCAATCACCACGCCGATCAGGCCCATGATCAGGAAGGACGAGAACTGGGTCAGGTCGCGTTTGGTCGTGTAGCCGTAAAGGCTGGTGGCGCCGAACATGGTGGCGGCGATGAAGAAGGTGCGTGCGATGCTCGTGCCGGTGAAGACCAGGAACACGGAGGCCAGAGACAGGCCCATGACCGCACAGAATGCCCAAAACATCGCCTGGGCGCCGGCCGCCGACATCGTCTGCATCTTGAACGAGAACAGCAGCACGAAGGCGAGCGGCGCCAACATTACCACCCACTTCAGCGGAGTGGAAAATATCGGGACGTAGAGGGCTGGCGTAGACGCCACCATGAAGGCGATCACGCCCGTAACGACGAGGCCGACTCCCATGTAGTTGTAGACGCGCAGCATGTGCTTGCGCAGGCCTTCGTCGAAGACGGCCCCGGTTTGGGCTCCGACGCCCGTGCGGTATCCTAAATTGGGGGTATTCATGCCAGTTCTCCTTGGTGAGGGTCAGTAAAGCGTTTTGGCGAGCGTCTCGGCGGTGCGATCGAGATCGTGGATACCGCTTCGGGCGACGACCGCGTAGGCGACTTCGCCGATCTGGAAATAGGCCGAGGAAATTTCGCCAGAGGGGGCGGCGGTCGGCTTGACCACGTCGAACGTTCCGGGCCTGATCGCGAAGAGCGAGACCAGTCCCAGGTCCCTTGTTTCGACAGCCATCTCGACGCTCGGGCCGAACCGCGACGGGTAAATCTGGACGTCACGGACCTTCCAGTCCTTCGGCAGCGACGGCATGACGATCGCCGTTGCAGCGCGGATTTCGTCAGCATCGTAGTCCGGCGCTTCGGGTTGGGATGACATGGCCTCGCGCATGATTGTCGTCCCGTGTGCCCGGATCGCCTCCTCCAGATAGGCGGGCGGCTGTGTCGAGGCGACGACCTTCGTCACCGATATCGGCCCGACGATGCCGTTCGCCAACCAGCCCGCGGTCAGCAGGACTGCGACTGCCGCAGCCCGGCGCAACGTGCCTAACACGCGACCCCGGGCCAGCCCGCGTTCCAGCCGCCGCGCCGCGTCGGCCGTTGCCGGCCGCGCCATGCCCTTGGATCCGGCAAGTGCCACGCGCAGTTCGTCGCGCGTCCTGAGGTCGGACATCACGCGAGCGGCGGCCTCCGGACGGGCGGAAAGAAATGCCTCGACCTCGATGCGGCGGGCAACGTCCAGCTGGTCGTCGACATAGGCGTCGAGATCGGCATCGGTCACCGGGTCGCGCAGTTCGTTCATCGCAGACATCACGGGCCTCCCACGATCCTGAGGTGGCTTTTCACACGCGCCGGCAATTTGTCCTCCATCTCACGGAGCGCCGCCCGCGCCCGGCCGATGCGCGACATCAGCGTTCCCAACGGCACGCCGCTGGCCTCGGCCGCCTGGCTGTAGGTAAGTCCCTCGATGGCGACGAGATGCAGCGCCGAGCGCTGCTCTTCCGGCAATTTGAAAAAGGCTTCGCGCACCTGCGCCAAGCGGACGGAATGCTCCTGGGGAGCCTGCATACTGGCGTCGGCAAGATACCCGGCCTGCTCGACGCGCGCCGCTTCAGACTTGCGGGACCGCAAGCCGTCAATGAAAGCGTTGTGGACGATCGACAGCAGCCATGCGCGCAGGTTTCCGCCGGATCGGAAGGTGCCGCGCCGCTCATAGGCCCGCACCAGCGCGTCATGCACCAGGTCCTCTGCTTCGGCGCTGTCGCGCGTCAGCGAACGCGCGTAGCGCCGCAGCGAACCAAGCTGTCCTATGATATCGAAGCGTGGCATCGACCCTCTCATGTCCCGTTTACGGAGCATGGCAGGTTTTTAATCCCGCTCTTTGAATTTTTTGCGATCCGGGAAGGTCAGACATCACCGGTGCAACGCCTCACCATCACGCGTGCGGCTTCTTTGTCCGCGACCGAGCGGCCCGCCCCTCAGCCGCCACAATTCGCTGTGCGGTTAGCGCCGCCGGGGATTTCGATGTTTACACGTGAATTAATTTGTGACGCGGAAAATCGCGAAGGTGTCATCTTTTTCGGGGCACTTGCGAGTTATAGGCAGGAAACATTCACCGCCGAATCTTCCCTTCGCCGACGGTCCTTTGGGCCCGCTTTGTTCCACGAATTATCGACCCGATATGACAAGCCCCGACACGACAGGCAATGCGCCAACCCAGCGGGATACCCGCATCGATGTCTTCCGCGCGCTAGCGCTACTGACGATCTTCGTCAACCATGTGCCCGGGACGGTCTTCGAGTATTTCACGCACAAGAATTTCGGCTTTTCCGATTCGGCCGAAGCCTTCGTGCTGATTTCTGGTATCGCTGTCGGGCTCGCCTACGGACTGAAGTTCCGGCCGGGAAACCGGTTGCTCATCACCCTGAAGGCCTGGCGGCGCGCGGGTGTCCTCTATGTCACCCACGTCATGACCACCGTGGCGACGCTGGCGATCTTCTCGGCAGCTGCACTGCATTTCTCGCGGCCCGATCTTTTGAAGCTGATCAACATCCAGATGATCATCGAGGACACGCCGGAAGCGCTGCTCGGCATCGCCGCGCTCGGGCATCAGATCGGCTACAACAACATTCTTTCCATGTATGCCGTGGTGCTTCTGATGATGCCGCTTTTCCTGTGGATCGGCACGTTCAGCCTGCGGCTGATGCTCGCTGCGTCCGCTGCCCTCTGGCTCATCGCCGGCATTTTCCAGATCGCGCCTTCGAATTTTCCCGGCGACGGCTTCTGGTTCCTGAACCCGCTCTCCTGGCAATTTCTGTTTGTCATCGGGATCGCCGGCATGCTGCATGTCAAGCGCGGCGGCGAAATCCGCTTCAACTGGATGATGACGAGCGCGGCCGTCGGGTATCTGGTCGGCGCGCTGATTTGGGTGCGGCTGCCGCTGTGGGGCATCGAGACGGCCTCCGGCCTGCCTACCGTGCTGACCGGTTTCGATAAGACATTCCTGTCGCTGTCGCGGCTCATGCACATTCTGGCGATCGCCTATCTGATCGTGACGCTCCCGGCGCTTTCCAACCTGGCGAGGACCAGGCCCGGACACCCGCTCGCGGTTCTCGGCAAGCATTCGCTGCCGGTCTTCATCGCCGGAACGATCCTCGCCATGATTGCGCAGGTCATGAAGGTCGTCAGCCCGGGCGGGCTGCTCTACGACACGATCCTGATCACGACAGGCATCGCGCTGCAGTTCGGCTTCGCCTACTACCTCGAATGGTTGCCGCGGATCGGTTGGGGTGCCAAGAAGCAGCAACCTGCCGCCGCCTTGCCGTCTGCTACCCTCAAGCCAGCGTGATAGAACGGCGCGACGCGCCGTGCCATCAAGGCCTTTCGCCGGGTGCGAGCCTCTCCTCGAGGCACGCTATGGATTTCTATGTCCAGTCCCGGTTGGCGGTTTTCAACTTGGCGCAAATGAAAACCGCTGGCGCAGCACGGCCGATTTGCGTATCACTCCGCCGCCAACGGAACCGCGCCGATGTTTGAAGATCTTCAGCCTGCCCCAGCCGACAAGATCCTTGCTTTGATTGGCCTCTATCGCGCCGATCCCCGCCCCGACAAGGTCGACCTCGGCGTCGGCGTCTACAAGGATCGCGATGGCAAGACGCCGGTGATGCGCGCCGTGCGCGAAGCCGAAAAGCGATTGCTGCAGAGCCAGGATACCAAGACCTATCTCGGCCTTGCTGGCGATACCGGCTTCAACACGGCGATGGCGAGGCTGGTCTTTGGCCCTGCGGCCGAGCTTACACGCATCCGTGCGGCGCAGGCGCCCGGCGGCTCAGGCGCGCTGCGGCTGGTGGCTGAGCTGCTCAAGAGGACGCGATCGGACGCGACGATCTGGCTGTCGGACCCGACATGGCCGAACCACATGCCGGTGATGCGCGCCGCCGGCTTGCAGATACGTGAATATCCCTATTTCGACGCTGCCTCAGGTGCTGTTCGCTTCGCCGACATGATGAGCGCGCTGGCGACCGCCAAGAGCGGCGACGTAGTGCTGCTGCATGGCTGCTGCCACAATCCGACAGGCGCCAATCTGGACATCGCGCAGTGGGCTGAAATAGCCGACCTTGTCGTCGAGCGCGGTCTGCTGCCGTTTGTCGACATTGCTTATCAGGGCTTTGGCGAAGGCCTGGACGCAGACGCCGCCGGCTTGCGCCTGCTGGCTGAAAAAGTTCCGGAGATGGTCGTTGCCTCGAGCTGCTCGAAAAACTTTGCCGTGTATCGCGACCGTGTCGGCGCGGCGATGATCCTGGCTAAAGACGGCGCGCAGGCGGATGTGGCAATGAGCCAGATGCTGTCGGCGGCGCGCGCCATGTACTCGATGCCGCCGGACCATGGCGCGGCCGCGGTGCGCACTGTGCTTGAAGACGCCACGCTGCGCGCCGACTGGGAAGCGGAGCTAGAGGAGATGCGCCTGCGCATGCTGCGGCTTCGGGTGCAGTTCGCCGAAGCGCTGCGGCGGCAGTCCAATTCCGATCGCTTCGATTTCGTCGCCAGCCATCGCGGCATGTTTTCCCGGCTTGGCCTGTCCGAAGCGCAGGTCGAGCGGCTGCGCGCCGAGCACGGTGTCTATATGGTCGGTGACAGCCGCATCAATGTCGCCGGTCTGCCGGAAGACGGTATGGACGCGCTCGCCAAGGCGATCGTCTCCGTGCTCGACTGAGGCGTTGAGCAGCGCTGTGGACAATCGCCCCTCGCCGTCCGACGGCGTTGGCTACGCGGTCGGACGCAGGCTAGCATCCGGCCGATGAAACCTTCGAAGGACATTTCCCGGCTGATTGAGATCATGGCGGCGCTGCGGGCCCCGGAAACCGGCTGTCCGTGGGACATCGAGCAGGATTTCTCGACCATCGCGCCTTACACGATCGAGGAAGCCTACGAGGTGGCGGACGCCATCGCGCGCGGCGACCTGGACGATCTGCGCGACGAGCTCGGCGACCTTCTGCTGCAGGTCGTCTACCACGCGCAGATGGCCGAGGAGGCTGGTGAATTCGCTTTTGGCGACGTGGTCCAGGCCATCACCACGAAAATGATCCGCCGCCACCCGCATGTCTTCGGCGATGAGAAGGCGCGCAGCGCCGGCATGGCCAAGGGTATGTGGGAAAAGATCAAGGCCGAGGAGAAGGCTGAGAAACGCAGCGCCCGCCTCGCCCGCGGGCACGATCCGGAGGATCACGGCAAGGGTTTTCTGGACAGCGTGCCGGTCGCCCTGCCCGCTTTGACCCGGGCGCTCAAGCTGCAGGAGAAAGCTGCCCGCGTCGGCTTCGACTGGAGCGAGGCCACGCCGATCCTCGACAAGATAGAGGAAGAGATCGGCGAGTTGCGCGAGGCCCTTGCCAAGGGCGATATGGCTTCGATCAAGGACGAGTTCGGCGACATGCTGTTTGCCGTCGTCAATCTCGGGCGTCATCTCAAGGTTGATTCCGAAGCGGCGCTCAGCGGCACCAACGAGAAATTCCGGTCGCGGTTCCACTACGTCGAGCAAGCGCTAGAAGCGTCCGGAAACACACTGGAAAAGGCCTCGCTCGACGAGATGGAGGCGTTTTGGCAGCAAGCCAAGAGCGCGAAGTAACAGCGACTATCCGTTGTTTTTACGGTGCAATCGGCTTTCTATCTCTTCATGCGCGCTTTGCGTCGCCTTGAGCGCGACGGTCACGCCGCCATCTTCATTGTCGGTGCGCGAGACGACGTCGCCATTGCGGTAGAGCCAGTCGACGAGCCCGAGCTGCTCAGGCTTGAGCGTGATGGTCAGCGTTTCCAGTTCGCCTGAAACTCTTGTCTCAATGATCGCCTTCAGCACATCGATGCCCTCGCCGGTGGCGGCCGATATGGCAATCGGCGGCGTCTTGTTGCCATCGGCGCCATCGGCAAGAAGCCGAGCCCGGTTGCCTTCGTCGAGCAGGTCGATCTTGTTCCACACTTCGATGACGCGCTTGCTGTCGCCGGCATCGACGCCGAGATCGGCAAGGATCCGCTCGACATCCTCGGCCTGGGCGGCCGTGTCGGGGTCCGAAATATCGCGCAGATGGATGACGAGATCGGCCTCGACCACCTCTTCCAGCGTGGCCCGGAAGGCCGCGATCAGATGCGTCGGCAGGTCCGAAATGAAACCGACCGTGTCCGAAAGGATGACCGGCGTGCCGTGCGGCAGCCGCACCCGACGCAGTGTCGGGTCGAGCGTGGCAAACAACATGTCCTCGGCCAGCACCCCTGCTCCGGTCAGTTTGTTGAACAGCGTCGACTTGCCGGCATTGGTGTAGCCGACGATCGCCACCACCGGGAAAGGCACCTTCTTGCGCTTGGCGCGGTGCAGGTCACGGGTGCGCCGCACTGTTTCCAGCTCGAGCTTCAGCTTCTTGATCTTGTCCTGCAGGGCGCGGCGATCCGATTCGATCTGCGTTTCGCCAGGGCCGCCGAGAAAGCCAGCGCCGCCGCGCTGGCGCTCGAGGTGAGTCCAGCTTCGCACGAGCCGGCCCTTCTGATAGTTGAGGTGCGCAAGATCAACCTGCAGCGTGCCTTCCTTGGTCCGCGCGCGCTCGCCGAAAATCTCCAGGATCAGCCCGGTGCGATCCAGCACTTTGGCGTTCAACTCTTTTTCCAGATTGCGCTGCTGCACCGGCGTCAGCGGATGGTCGACAATGACCAGTTCGGCATGGCCCTGTTTGACGATCTCGGCGAACTCCGCGACCTTGCCGCTGCCGAGCAAGGTCGCCGGGCGCGGATCGTTGACGGTCACCACCGCGGTATGGATCGGGTCGAGGTCAATAGCTTGGGCAAGGCCAACCGCCTCGTTGTGGCGGGCCTCGGCGGAACGCGTCAAGCGCGGACGATTCGTGTCTTCGTCGCTGCGCGGCTGGCGGGTAAGCACAGGCACGATGACCACAGCCCGGGTCGGGCCTTCGGCTTCCGTCCCCGGCTGATATGCTGATTTTTCGCGAACGCTGCGGTCCGCGTCTTTCTTACGTGCCAATCAGGCGCCCTGGCTTTCCTCACCATCGAACATCTGAACCGGCTGGCTCGGCATGATCGTGGAAATGGCGTGCTTGTAGACGAGCTGGGAATGGCCGTCTCGACGCAGCAGAACACAGAAATTGTCGAACGAAGTGACCACGCCGGTCAGCTTCACGCCGTTGATGAGAAAGATGGTGAGTGGGTTTTTGCTTTTGCGAACTGAATTCAGGAACAGGTCCTGAAGATTTTGCGATCGTTCCGCCATTGTTCTTGTCTTTCGCCGATCCCCTTCGGTTTGCAAGCCAATGCGCCAAATTACCCGGCACGTGTCAAGCACGCAAACACCATCTTGCCGTCAATAACGACAAGCAGAACGAGATATATTGATGTTCATTCCACCTGTGCGGTTATCAGGCTGGACTTTTTTCCGCAACGTCAAAAAAGGCTTGCCGCAAGGAAAGTGTTATCGAGCCCGGATGGCCGTTAGCGACGGGTGCACCGTCGATCGCCACGATCGGCATGGCGATCGTGGTCGCGGAGCTGATGAAAACCTCGCGCGCGGCCTTGGCCTCGGCGACCGAAAAGCCGCGCTCCTCGATTTTCAGGCCGAGCTTGGCGGCTACCTCGAACAGCGTGGTGCGGGTGATGCCGCGCAGGATGCCGTGCTCGGCCGGACGCGTCACCAGCACGCCATCCCTGGTGATGATCCAGGCATTCGACGATCCACCTTCCTTGACGGTGCCGTCGGCATCGACGAACCAGGCCTCCTGGGCGCCGGCTTCCTTAGCCTTCTGCTTGGCGAGCACATTTGGCAACAGGCCGACCGACTTGATATCTACCCGGTCCCAACGATTCTCCGGCACGGTGATAACCTTGATACCGCTTTCGGCCCTCTTCGCGGCAGCAGCGGGGTCGGCTTTCCTGGCGGTCACCACCAGCGACGGCTTCGTGCCCGCCGCCGGAAAAATAAAGTCACGGCTGGCGACGCCACGCGTCACCTGAAGATAGACCAAGCCATCGGTGACATGGTTGCGGCGGACCACCTCGCGCAAAATAATCGGCAACACGCCCCGCGTGACCGGCCAGTCGATCGACAATTCGGTCAGCGAGCGGTTCAGCCGTCCGAGATGGCGAGGCATATCGACGATGAAGCCGCGCGCCACCTCGCAAACCTCGTAGACGCCATCGGCGAACTGATAGCCGCGGTCCTCGATATGGACGAAAGCGTCGCCGTGAGCGACATAGCGCCCGTTCACATAGGCAATGCGCGGCATGAGGTCACCCCTGGAGAAGTCAGCGCATGGGTCATGCGCAAAAATCAAAATGCTACAGCGTCCTTTGCGCGTCCCAAAAGACGCGCGGCGCTTTCTTATGCGATTCCGCCAGCGCCGTAACCGATAATTGCGTAGGCCACCATTGGATTGGCTATCAGACGCCCAGCGACTTCAGCTTGCGGTGAAGCGCCGAGCGTTCCATGCCGATGAACTCGGCCGTTTTCGAGATGTTGCCGCCAAAACGGTTGATCTGGGCGATCAGATAATCCTTTTCGAACTGTTCGCGCGCCTCACGCAGCGGCAGCGCCATGATGTGCTGATCGGATTGGTTTGGCGTGCGCGGCATGACATCGCCGATCTCGGCAGGCAAGAGGTCGGCGGTGATCGGCGCATCGATATCGTCGCCGCGCGCCAGGATCATCAGCCGCTCGACATTGTTGCGCAACTGGCGGACGTTGCCCGGCCAGTTGTGCGCCTGCAGTACCGCCAGCGCGTCGTCGCCGATGCGCCGCGGCCGGATGCCGGCCTGGCGGGCGATCTGCTTCATGAAATTGTCGACCAAATAGGGAATGTCCTCCCGCCGTTCGGCCAGTCCCGGTACCATCACCGGAACCACCGCCAGGCGGTGATATAGATCCTCCCGGAAACGACCGTCGGCGATCATCGCCTCCAGGTTCTGCGAGGTCGATGAAATGATTCGGACATCGACCTTGACCCGCTTGGTGCCCCCTACCCGCTCGAACTGCTGTTCGACCAGCACACGCAGAATCTTGTTTTGCGTTTCGCGCGGCATGTCGGCCACTTCGTCGATGTAGAGAATGCCGCGATGGGCTTCCTCAAGCGCGCCGACCTTGCGTTCGACACCGTTTGATTCGGTGCCGAACAGCTCGACCTCCATGCGTTCGGGCGTGATGTTGGCAGCGCTAAGCGTGACGAACGGTGCCCCCTTGCGCGCCGACAGCGTGTGGATAGCGCGTGCCGCGAGTTCCTTGCCCGACCCGGACGGGCCGATGATCATGACGCGGCTATTGGTCGGCGCGACGCGCTCGATAGTCTGGCGCAACTGGCTCATCGCCGACGACATGCCGATCAGGTCGAAGGTTTCGCCGCTGCGCAGCTTGAGGTCCGAAACCTCGCGTCTCAGTTTCGAGGTTTCAATCGCACGCTCGGCGATGAGGATCAGCCTGTCGGCCTTGAACGGCTTCTCGATGAAGTCATAGGCGCCGCGACGTATGGCTGAGACCGCTGTTTCGATGTTGCCGTGGCCCGAGATCATCACCACGGGCAGGCTCGGATGCATCGTCTTGATCTCGTCCAGCAGCGCCAGTCCGTCCAGACGTGAGCCTTGCAGCCAAATGTCGAGGAAAATCAGCCTCGGCGCCCGGTCGGCGATCGCCGCGAGGGCGCTGTCGGCATCGAATGCCGTGCGGGTTTCGTGACCTTCGTCGCTCAGGATACCGGCGACAAGTTCGCGGATGTCTTCCTCGTCATCGACGATGAGAATGTCAGACGCCATTACCGACCTTTTCAGTTTCTCTTTCGTGTTCCGTCCTGCCTTCGCCGCTCGACGGCACGGTGGCGGCAAGCGGCAGGATGATGCTGATCATCGCGCCTCGCCCGCCGTGGAAATCCACCGGCGCGTCATGCAGTTCGAGCCGGCCGCCATGGTCTTCCACTATCTTCTTGACGATAGCGAGGCCAAGCCCCGTGCCCTTCTCGCGTGTCGTCATGTAAGGCTCGAGCAATCGCTGACGATTCTCGCGCGGCAAGCCCTTGCCATTGTCGATGACGTCAATGCGAATCGCGCCATTCTGGCGCCCGGCTTGAATCCGGATTATGCCGTGCGAGCGGTCCTTTTGATCAAGTCCGTCGATCGCCTCGGCTGCGTTCTTGATAATATTGCCAAAAGCCTGCGCCATCAGGCGGCTGTCGAAAGTGCCCTTGAGCGGTTCGTTGCCGAATACGCGCTCGAAGGTGATATCGGCGCGGCTCACTTCGACGAGGAACGAGGCTTCGCGCAACGACTCGCGCAAATCGAGGGCCTTCATTTCGGGCTTGGGCATGCGTGCGAAAGCGGAGAACTCGTCGACCATGCGGCCGATATCCTCCACCTGCCTGATGATCGTGTCGGTGCACTGATCGAAAACCTCGCGGTCTTCGGTGATGACTTTGCCGTAACGGCGCTTGATGCGCTCGGCGGAAAGCTGGATCGGTGTCAGCGGGTTCTTGATCTCGTGGGCGATGCGCCGCGCCACATCCGCCCATGCCGAGGAACGCTGCGCCTGGACCAGATCGGTGATGTCGTCGACCGTCACGACATAGGATTTCTCCTCCGAACCGTCGTCGCCGGCCTCGACCGTGATCTGCACGTTAAAGGTCCGCTCCGTGCCGGCGCGATAGAAGGTCACTTGCTCGCGGTGGACAGGCTTTCCCGACTTGCGGCCGATCTCGAAGACGCGGCCGACATGCGGCAGCACGGCGGAGAGATTTTGCCCGAGTGCGGCAGTGGCGGAAATGGCCAGCATCGTTTCGGCCGATCGGT
Source organism: Mesorhizobium sp. M6A.T.Ce.TU.016.01.1.1 (assembly GCF_003997065.1). Lineage (NCBI taxonomy): Bacteria > Pseudomonadati > Pseudomonadota > Alphaproteobacteria > Hyphomicrobiales > Phyllobacteriaceae > Mesorhizobium > Mesorhizobium sp. M6A.T.Ce.TU.016.01.1.1. The sequence goes on from NZ_RZTJ01000016.1 coordinate 29,200, forward strand.
TGACGATGGTGACGATACCATAGGGATCGACGCCGATGACGCCGGCGGTGACGCCGGCAAGCACGGCTTCCGAAAAACGCCGCCGCTCGTCGATCAAATCCTTGGCGGACAGAATCTCGTTACGCTGCGATTTCAGTTCCAGCAGCATCTTGTTGAAGGTGTCGCCGAGCGAGGCGACGTCGCCGTCGGAGGGCCGAACGGGCACGGCAACGTCGAGATTGCCGGTCGCAACCTCGTCGGCCGCGCCGATGAGCTGGCGGATAGGCCGCACCAGGCGATCAGCCACGGCAATGCCGGTCCAGATGGCGGACAGAATGATGATAAGCGTCAGCGACAGGTAGGGAAGTGCGAAGGCCACCTGCGACGTGCGGCGATTGGCTTCCAGACCGCGATATTCGTCGGTGTTGGACCTGACAATCTGCCGCGCCTTGATCACCTCGGGATCGACCAGGCGGATGGTGTAGAGATAAAGCCCTTCGATCTCGCGCAGCTTGACGATGGCGCCCATGATGTTGCGCGTCTTCGGCTCGATCAGCACCGGCCTGCCGTCGGCGGCACTGCTCATGGCGCCTTCCGGCGGCTCCGGCATGGCGAAATCGGCGTCGGTCTTGGCGCTCATGACGAATGAACCGTCTGGCTTGACCAGCGCGGCATGGGCCAGCGAGCGTCCGACGGCTTCCTTGTTCATGAGGTCGAGGAAGCCGGTTCTATCGAGGCCATAGAGCGTGCGGGAGGCGTCGAGATCGTAGGCCATCGACAGGGTCGTTCCCTGGAGATTGCGCGCGTTCTCCTGCACATAGGCATCGGCGATCGACAGCGACGAATTGACGATCGTCTTGGTGCGGATCTCGAACCAGCGATCAAGACCAATGTCGAGTGTGATCGACGCGATGATCGCCACCATGATGGCGGGAATCGCGGCGACTAGCGCGAACATCGCGACGATCCGTACATGCAGCCGCGACGCCGCCTTGCCGCGCCGGCGCGCCATCAAAATGCGATGCACTTCGCGACCGACCAGCGCAATCAGAAACACGATGAACGCCGCGTTGAGGGCGATGAGCGCCAGCGTCGTCCTCTCGTCCGGCGTGATCGGCGTGGCACCGACGAGAATGGCGAAGGAGATCGCCGCCGTAACCAGCGCACCGGCAACTGCCACCACGCCGGGCAGCGCAAGCAGCCGGCGCCCTTCCCTTGTGCCGGGTTCGCTAAAAAGCGGTTCGCTCAGTGTCGGTGCCTGTGAAGCCATGTCGCCGTCTAGAGCCAGTGATTGCGTCGGATGTATGCAACGCATTGTGGCGATTATGCAACAAGTGTGACCTGGACGGAAATGTTTCGGCGATCGATCCCCCGGAAAAGGCGCCGCTCTATCGCACCGGCCCGAAAATCGAGATCGATTTTTCGGAAAACACGATGCGAAAACTCAATGCGTCAGAGCGAACTTTGTACGTCCGAATGGAACGTGCCTCGCTCTAAGCCTGCCTGGTCGATTTGTAGACGTTGACGCCGAGTTCGCGGATCTTCTTGCGCAGCGTGTTGCGGTTGAGGCCCAGGAGTTCCGCAGCCTTGATCTGATTGCCGCGGGTTGCCGTCATCGAGGCCAGCACCAGCGGATATTCGACCTCGGAGAGAATGCGCTGATAGAGGCCGGCAGGCGGCAAATCGCCGGCGAATGACGCAAAATACCGCTGCAGGAAATGTTCCACCGCCTGGCCGATGGACAGGTCGTCGGGAATGAGGTTGCCGCCACCGGGAACGACCGGCCTCTCGCCGGTCTTCAGTTCCGCCTCGATGATCTCGGCGGAAATCTCATCCTGCGAATAGAGCGCGGCCAGCCTGCGGACAAGGTTTTCGAGCTCGCGCACGTTGCCGGGCCACGGATAGCGCTTCATCAGCTCGATGCCGCCGGTGGAAATGCGCTTGGTCTGCAGGCCCTCGCTGGCGCCGAGCTTGAAGAAGTGCCGCACGAGATCCGGAACGTCCTCGGACCGCTCGCGCAGCGCCGGCAGCCTTAGCGGCACGACGTTCAGGCGATAGAAGAGATCCTCGCGGAAAAGCCCCTGATTGATCAGCGTGCGCAGATCCTTGTTGGTAGCGGCGACGATGCGCACGTCGGTCTTGATCGGCGTGCGGCCGCCGACCGTGGTGTATTCGCCCTGCTGCAGGACACGCAGCAGGCGCGTCTGCGCTTCCATCGGCATGTCGCCGATCTCGTCGAGGAAGAGCGTGCCGCCTTCGGCCTGCTCGAAACGGCCGGTGGAGCGGTTCTGCGCGCCGGTGAAGGCGCCCTTCTCGTGCCCGAACAGTTCCGATTCGATCAGGTCGCGCGGGATCGCCGCCATGTTGATCGCAACGAAGGGCCCGCCGCGGCGGCGGCCGTATTCGTGCAGCGCGCGTGCCACCAGTTCCTTGCCGGTGCCCGATTCGCCTGAAATCATCACCGTCAGGTCGGTCTGCATCATGCGCGCCAGCATGCGGTAGATATCCTGCATGGCGGCCGAACGGCCGACCAGCGGCATCGTTTCCGGCGGCTCGTCCGCCCGCGCATCTATCTTTGGCCGTCGGGGTTCGGAAAGCGCCCGGTTGACGATGTTGAGAAGCTCGGTCAGGTCGAACGGTTTCGGCAGATATTCGTAGGCGCCGGTCTCGGAGGCGCGAATCGCGGTCATGAACGTATTTTGGGCGCTCATGACGATGACGGGCAGTTCCGGTCGCGCCTTCTTGATGCGCGGCAGCATGTCGAAGGCGTTCTCGTCCGGCATGACCACGTCGGTGATGACGAGATCGCCCTCGCCCGCCGCCACCCAGCGCCACAGCGTCGAGGCGTTGGACGTCACGCGCACCTCATGGCCGACGCGCGAAAGCGCCTGGTTGAGGACGGTGCGGATGGCCGCATCGTCGTCGGCGACGAGAATATTGCCGCGAACCGTCATTTGCGGTCTCCTTCGCCATCATCGTCCGTGCCGAACGGCGTTTCTTTCCAGGCTGGCATCAGAATGCGGAAAGTGGTTCCGCGCGGCGTCGAATCGCATTCGATGATGCCGCCATGCTCGCCGACTATTTTCGCGACCAGCGCAAGACCAAGCCCCGACCCGTTCGGCTTGGTGGTGATGAAGGGATCGAACAGGATCGGCAGGATATCTTCGGAAACGCCGGAGCCGTTGTCGCGCACGCAGAATTCGAGCGGCAGCGACACGCGGCCTTGCGATCCCGGAACGGAGACACGTATGCCCGGCCGGAACGCGGTCGACAGGGTGATCTCGCCTTGCGGATCGCCGCCAATGGCCTCGGCAGCATTCTTGACCAGGTTGAGGAACACCTGGATGAGCTGATCACGATTGGCAAAAACTGGAGGCAATGATGGATCATAATCCTCCAATATCTTGATCCGCTTGGCAAAACCGTTCTTGGCGATCGCCTTCACATGGTCGAGAACGACATGAATATTGACCGGATAGCGGTCAATCGGTCGCTCGTCGGAAAACACCTCCATGCGATCGACCAGCGAGACTATTCGGTCAGTCTCGTCGGTGATCAGCCGGGTCAGCGCGCGATCTTCATCGGAAGCAGACAGTTCGAGCAGTTGGGCAGCACCCCGGATGCCGGATAGCGGGTTCTTGATCTCGTGGGCAAGCATCGCGGCCAAGCCGGTCACCGAGCGTGCCGCGCCGCGATGCGTCATCTGCCGATCGATCTTGTCGGCCATCGATCGTTCCTGGAACATCACCACGACGGAGCCTGGAAATTCCGACACCGGCGCGACGTAGAGATCGACGACTTTCTCGATGCCAAGACGCGGCGACGACACATCGACCCGATATTCGTTGACGGGCGCCCGGCGCTCGCGCACTTGGTCGACAAGCGTCAACAGCGGACTGCCGAAGGGAATGAGCTTGGGTAGTGTGTTACGGGCGAGCATGGTCGCGCTCGAGCGGAAGAAATCCTCGGCATCGGCATTGGCGAAGGTGATGAACCCTTCCGCATCGACCATGATCACCGGGCGGCGGATGGTGTTGAGCACGATGTGGGCGGCGTCCGCCATATCCGTGCTCTGTGTAACGGTGGCATTCATGCCGCGCCCCGCAGGTTCATCGCCTCGGGAGCGTGTGAAAGCACCTCGCGCAACGCGGCAATGACGCGGACGGGCTCGAAGGAGGTGAGGATGGCCTTTCGCTGCTCATCAGCGACGCCAGCGGCGTGGCGGTCGAGATACCAGCCAAGATGCTTGCGCGCCTGGCGCACGCCGCTTTCGGTGCCGTAGAGCGTCAGCATGTCCTCGTAGTGGGCAACGACATAGTCGGCCAACACTTCAGGGCTTTCAGGCACGCCGGGCGTTGCCTTCTTCGCCGCGGCTGTCGCGATGCTGCCTGCCGTCCACGGCGCGCCATAATGCGCGCGGCCGATCATCACCGCGTCGGCGCCGGACTGGTCGAGGATCATTGCTGCCTCGGCCAGCGAGCCGACATCGCCATTGGCAACGACCGGTATCGACACAGCCTGCTTTACGCGTGCGATGGCGCGCCAGTCGGCCTTGCCCTGGTAGAACTGGCAGCGCGTGCGGCCATGCACTGTCACCATCTTGACGCCCGCCTGCTCAGCGCGGCGCGCCAGCATCGGCGCGTTGAGCGCGCTTTCGTCCCAGCCGAGCCGCATCTTGACCGTGACCGGCACCTCGACCGCGCCGACCACCGCCTCGATCAGCGACAAAGCGTGATCGAGATCGCGCATCAGCGCCGAACCGGCATAGCCGCCCGTCACCTTCTTGGCCGGGCAGCCCATGTTGATGTCGATGATGTCGGCGCCCTCGCCCGCGGCTATACGGGCGCCCTCGGCCATGTGCGCCGCCTCACGGCCGGCAAGCTGCACCATGTGCACAGGCAGCCCGGAATGACGGATGCGCAAGCCGCAACCGGCCCTGCCTTTGGCAAGCTCGCCGCTCGCCACCATCTCCGACACGACCAACCCGGCGCCGTGCGCATAGGCACGCTGCCGGAACGGCTCATCTGATATACCCGACATGGGCGCGAGGAAGGCGCGATTGCGGATTCTCACACTTCCCACGTCCAGCGGCGAAGCCAATTTGGTCAGGTCAAGCATGCACAAAAACCAAGCATTTTTAATTGCTGCACATTCTCTAGCCAGAATGATAGCGAAGTGCAACGCGCAATGACGTCGCATTAAGGCGCATTTAGGAAAAATGCCGGCCTTCAGCCCCTACCGCGCCCAAAGCGCCGTGCTTCTTTGGGAAGGACGCCTTGGGCACTTTGCATCTGCGCATGATCTCTTCCGAAAAGCGATTCCACTTTTCGGGATCATGCGCTAAGCGTCTCGGCATGACAGATGCAAGCGAAAAGCAAGCCTCGGCGGCGGACAACAAAGTTGCAGTCGTTATTGTCGCTGCCGGCCGCGGCGCGCGCGCGGGTCAGGCCGACGGGCCAAAGCAATACCAAAGGATCGGTGGCCGTGCCGTCATCGCGCGCACACTGGACGTGTTTTTGGCGCATCCGAGAATCGGTCCCGTCGTCGTCGCCATCCATGCCGACGACAGCGCGCTTTTTCGCAGCGCCGCCGGAGCCAACGCCGATCGGGTCGTCACGGTAACGGGTGGCGCGTCCAGACAAGACTCCGTTCGGCTCGGGCTGCTTGCGCTGAGAGGCCATGCGCCGGGCCAGGTTCTGGTCCATGATGCCGTTCGCCCGTTCGTCGACGCGGAATTGATAGACCGTACGATCGCCGCCATCGGCGAACGCCAGGCAGCGCTGCCTGCCCTACCAGTCGCCGACACGCTGAAACGTGAATCGGCCGCCGGCATGATCGGCGAGACGGTTTCCAGGAACGGGCTTCATGCAGCCCAGACGCCGCAAGGCTTTCCGTTCTGGCCAATCCTGGCCGCCCACGAAAAGGCCCATCATCTCGGCAAGGCGGACTTCACCGACGATGCCGCGATTGCCGAGTGGGCACATATTCCGGTGAAAATCGTTCCGGGCTCGCCGGATAATGTCAAACTCACCTGGGCAAGAGATATTTCGATGGCGGATCAGCGGCTTTCCGGCGAACGGCCGCGCTTTCCAGACATCCGCACCGGCAATGGCTACGACGTTCATGCGTTCGAGCCCGGTGACCATGTCATCCTGTGCGGCGTCTCCATCCCGCACGACAAGAAACTGTCCGGCCATTCGGACGCCGACGTCGGCCTGCACGCCTTGACCGACGCGCTGCTCGCCACCTGCGGCGCCGGTGACATCGGCACGCATTTCCCACCATCGGATCCGCAGTGGAAAGGCGCTGCCTCGCGGATCTTCGTCGAACATGCGGCGAGACTGGTGCGCGCGCGCGGCGGGCGCATCGCCAATGCCGACATAACGCTGATCTGCGAGGCGCCACGGGTCGGCCCGCATCGCGAAGCAATGACAGAAACCCTTTCGGCAATGCTGGGAATTTCCCGGAACCGTGTCTCGATCAAGGCGACAACCAACGAAAAGCTCGGCTTTGTCGGCCGCGAGGAAGGGATAGCCGCCATCGCGACCGCCAGTGTCGTGTTTCCAGGGGATGTCCCCGAATGAGCAACAACGACCTCGCAGATGCCCTGCTTCAAGCCTGCCAGCAGCGCGACATCATGCTGGCGACGGCCGAGAGCTGCACCGGCGGCATGATCATCGCCGCTCTGACCGACATCGCCGGCTCTTCCACGGTGGTCGACCGGGGTTTCATCACCTATTCCAACGAGGCCAAGACGGAGATGCTCGGCGTTTCCGCCGCCACGCTCGAGGCGCACGGCGCGGTCTCGCGGGAAACGGCGATCGAGATGGCGCAGGGCGCCCTGACCCGTTCGCGCGCCGGGCTAACCCTTGCCGTCACCGGCATTGCCGGTCCAGGCGGAGGTTCGACGGAAAGGCCCGTAGGCCTGGTCTGGTTCGGTGTCGCCTTGACTGGCCGGCCGGTCGTCAGCGAATGTCAGTTGTTCGCCGACAAAGGCCGCAATTTCATCCGCCAACAGACGGTCAGGCATGCGCTTGAGCTGGGCTTGCGCGCACTCGCTGCGGATCAGGCTGCTGGCGCTGGCCCATAGATGACGTCGGCGCGCTTCTCGAACGCCTCGGAGAACATGCGGAAGGCGCGATCGAACATCGCTCCCATCACCGCACCCAGAATACGGCTCTTGAATTCGTAGTCGATGAAGAAGCAGACGTTGCAACCGCCGTCGGCCGGCTCGAAACGCCAGGCATTGCTCAAATATTTGAACGGACCGTCGATGTATTTTACGTCGATGGCGTTCTCGTCAGGCTTTAGCAGCACCTGCGTGGTGAAAGTCTCGCGGATCGCCTTGTAGCCGATGCTCATGTCGGCGATGAGCAGTGTGCGGCCGTTGCGTTCCTTGCACGAGCGAACCGTCAGCGCCTCGCAAAGCGGCAGGAATTGTGGATAGGATTCGACATCGGCAACCAGAGCAAACATCTGCTCCGGCGTATGGGAAACGCGACGATGGGCTTCGAATTGCGGCATGAAACCAGTGTGTTAGGCGGACTTTCTGAGAAACGCTTCGCGCGCCGCGCGCAGCCTGGCGAAATCGTCGCCGGCATGGTGCGACGAGCGCGTCAGCGGGCTTGACGCCACCAGCAGGAAGCCCTTGGTCTTGCCGATGGTCTCGAAGGACTTGAATTCCTCCGGCGTGACGAAGCGGATAACCGGATGGTGCTTCTTCGACGGCTGCAGGTACTGGCCGATGGTCATGAAGTCGACATTGGCCGAACGCAGATCGTCCATCAGCTGCAGGATCTCGTTCCGCTCCTCACCAAGGCCAACCATGATGCCGGATTTGGTGAAGATCGACGGATCGAGCTCCTTGACCCGCTGCAACAGCCTGATCGAATGGAAATAGCGGGCGCCCGGCCGGACCGTCAGATAGTTCGACGGCACGGTCTCCAGATTATGGTTGAAAACGTCGGGCTTCGCCGCCACCACGATCTCCAGCGCGCCTTCCTTGCGCAGGAAGTCGGGCGTCAGGATTTCGATCGTCGTCGACGGCGTTGCCGCCCTGATGGCGCGGATGACCTCGGCAAAGTGCTGAGCTCCGCCGTCGGCGAGATCGTCGCGGTCGACTGAGGTGATGACGACATGGGTCAGGCCCATTTGCTTGACGGCGTGTGCGACACGGGCCGGTTCATCGGGATCGAGCGCGGTCGGTATACCGGTAGCCACGTTGCAGAAGGCGCAGGCGCGCGTGCAGATTTCGCCCATGATCATGAAGGTGGCGTGCTTCTTTTCCCAGCATTCGCCGATATTGGGGCAGCCGGCCTCTTCGCACACCGTCACCAGCTTGTGCGACTTCACGATCTCGCGCGTCTCGGCATAGCCTTTCGACATCGGCGCCTTGACGCGGATCCAGTCGGGCTTGCGCAGCACGTCCTGGTCGGGCTTGTGCGCCTTTTCAGGATGCCGCAGGCGCGGCGCATTGGCGATCGTGTCGAGGACGGTGACCATCTGAAATCCGGTTCGTTGGCGATCGCCTGTCCGACGTTCGCTTTTCACAAGTCATCTAAGACTTTTCGCTGCAAAGAAAAAGGCCGCGGCGGCGCATGCCGCCACAGCCGCGTTCGCATGGCAAGAGTTCAGCAACTAACGGCGCACCATGCGCCCTACCCAGATCAGCAGGCAGGCACCGATGAAGCCGGTGATCAGATAGGCGATCCAGCCGGCGCCGAAGGCGCCGATGTTGAGCGCCTGCAGGATGGCATTCAGCACGATCGCGCCAACGATGCCAAGAATGATGTTCATCAGGATGCCGGTGTTGCTCTTCATGAACATCTCGGCAAGCCATCCTGCCAAACCGCCGATGATGATCGCTGCTACCCAGCCCACGCCGTTCACGTCCATATGCCCTATCCTTGTGTGATGAATGCATCCGGAAACGAATTACCTTGCCGTCGAGTTCCTTGGCTCTCGCGTGTTGAGCCTCAAGCGGCCGATTTATCATGCGTTCAGCGCGCGGCCATAGGCGTCCAGGACGCTTTCCTTCATCATCTCCGACAGCGTTGGGTGCGGGAAAATCGTGTGCATCAGTTCTTCCTCGGTGGTCTCCAGATTCATCGCCACGACAAAACCCTGGATCAGCTCAGTCACTTCGGCGCCAACCATATGCGCGCCAAGCAACTGCCCGGTTTTCTTGTCGAAAATGGTCTTGACGAAGCCCTGGTCCTCGCCGAGCGCGATGGCCTTGCCGTTGGCGGCGAACTGGAAGCGGCCGACGCGGATGTCCTTGCCCTCGGCCTTCGCCTTCGCTTCGGTCAGGCCGACGGAGGATACCTGCGGGTTGCAATAGGTGCAGCCCGGAATCTTCAGCTTGTCAGTGGCGTGAACGCCTGGAAAGTTGGCGATCTTTTCCACGCAGACCACGCCTTCATGTTCGGCCTTGTGGGCGAGCATGGGCGGGCCAGCGACATCGCCGATCGCATAGATGCCGGGCACATTGGTCTTGCCGTAGCCGTCGACGACAACGCAGCCGCGGTCGGTCTTCACACCGAGCGCTTCGAGGCCGAGATTCTCGATGTTGCCCTGCACGCCGACGGCCGAGATCATCCGATCCGCGGTGATCTTCTCGACCTTGCCGTCCTTCATCTCGACATGCGCGGTAACCGAGTTCGCGCCCTTCTCGACCTTGGTCACCTTGGCTTCGAGAATGATCTTCATGCCTTGCTTCTCGAACTGCTTCTGCGCGAATTTCGAGACCTCGGCGTCCTCGACCGGCATTACCGCCGGCAGCAGCTCGACCACCGTCACCTCGGCGCCCATGGTGCGGTAGAACGAAGCGAATTCGATGCCGATCGCGCCCGAACCCATCACCAGCAGCGACTTCGGCATCTCCTTCGGCACCATCGCCTCGAAATAGGTCCAGATCAGTTTGCCGTCAGGCTCGATGCCGGGCAGCGCACGCGGCCTGGCGCCGGTGGCAAGAATGATGTGCTTTGCGGTGTAGGTGCCCTCGCCCTTGACGCCCTTGGGCGCCGGCGGCTGCGGCTCCATCGGCTTCTTGGAGGATTTCGAAACAACAACCTCACCGGGCCTGGAGAGCTTGGCTTCGCCCCAGATGACGTCGACCTTGTTCTTCTTCATCAGGAAGGCGACGCCACCGTTCAGCCGCAGCGAGACCTTCCGCGAGCGGTCGACAACGGCAGCGGTGTCGACGCTGACCTTGCCGTCGATCTTCAATCCATAGTCCTTCAGATGATCGGAATAATGCATGATCTCGGCCGAGCGCAGCAGCGCCTTGGTCGGGATGCAGCCCCAGTTAAGGCAGATGCCGCCGAGATGCTCGCGCTCGACGATCGCCGTCTTGAAGCCGAGCTGGGCTGAACGCACCGCCGTGACGTAGCCGCCGGGGCCGGAGCCGATGATGATGACGTCGTAATTCTCAGCCATTTTGTGGTCCTTATTGAAGCGAGGCTTCACCGAAAAAAAGGCTTCGGTATCGAAATTGGCTCGTACCTCAGTATTAAAGGCGCGAAAGCTGGCTCATGCATCAGTATCAAAAGGGCGTCGGAAACCCAGAGCCCCAGAAATGCGTAACCTGCGAGAAGCCGACTTCGGCGGCCCTGCCAATGCACAGCCAACCAAATGCCAATGATCAGAAATGCATTGACTATCATGTCGCTAACATCACGCGCACCAGCGGTGCCAGCGCCTTGCCGATGTTTCGCGTGTTTTCGGCATCGAGATGCACGCCGTCGAGCGGCGTGGTCTCAGCCACCGTGCCCGCATCGAAGAAGCCGCAGCCGGCCTCGTCGGCGAGGGCGGAATATTGTGGTGCCAGCCGCTTCGAGGCTTCATCGCCGCCGGCGAACATTTCCTTGAATTCGGCGTTTTCCGTACGGCTGACCGCGGGCGGCGCGACGATCAGGATCTGCGGCGCCGGCCAGTCGAACGGGTAGTCGTGCCCGCGCACGATATCGATCAGGCGCTCGATGCCTTGCTTAGCGGCGACCGGATTGCCGTGGATCCACGGCTTCATGTCGTTGGCGCCGAGCATGATGATGATCAGGTCGATCGGCGCATGCGTCATCAGGATCGTCGGCAGCACTCTTGCGCCGTTACGGTCGGCGCCGGCCAGATGATCGTCGAAAGCCGTTGTGCGGCCGTTCAAGCCTTCAGCGATGACCTCGATACCGCCTCCCAACGTCGCCTGCAGCACGCTCGGCCAGCGGTCCTCGAGCGGGTGGCGATCCAGGCTTGCCGCATCATAGCCCCAGGTCAGCGAGTCGCCGTAGCAAAGGACTGTTTTCATGCGTTTGCCCCGCTCCTGCCAAATCCTGCTTGTGCGCGCTTTACCCGCCAGCCCACGAACAGCCACTGGACCAACACCGTGGCGAGGCCCGGCAGGACGAGGCCGGCGACAATGGGAAGATCGCTCGACCACTGGCTCTTTCCGGGTGGCTGGGAAAAAGTCCAGGTAATCAGGCCAACCCCGACGAGCACAAAAAACGCAACCGCGATAAGCGACGTCAGGTTTATCGCGTTTTGCGGGTTCGACATAAACTGCGCGATGAAGAGGGCGACCGTCACGAGGATGGTGACGAGAGCCGAGATCATGAACACAAGGATGTACTCTACGTCGGCATCAGTGGCGACGGCGAGCCCCTGCGCCACCAATCCGCCGGCCAAACCGGAAAGGATGAAGGCAAAAAGGCTGGTGAAGAATTTCCGCACCGCCTTCTTCCTTTCTAGACCAGCATGCCCATCGGGTTTTCGATCATGCGCTTGAAGGCGACGAGCAGTTCGGCGCCGAGCGCACCGTCGACGGCGCGGTGATCTGTCGACAGCGTCACCGACATGATGGTGGCGATCTTGATCTCGCCGCTCCTGACCACCGCGCGCTCCTCGCCGGCGCCGACCGCCAGGATCGTCGCATGCGGCGGGTTGATGACGGCGGCAAAGTCCTTGATGCCGAACATGCCGAGATTAGACACTGCCGTGGTGCCGCCCTGATATTCTTCCGGCTTCAGCTTGCGGCTGCGGGCACGGCTGGCAAGGTCCTTCATCTCATTGGAAATGACTGACAGGGTCTTTTCGTCGGCACGCCGGATGATCGGCGTGATCAGGCCGCCGGGGATCGAGACCGCGACACCGACATCGGCATGCTTGTGCTTGACCATGGCGCTCTCGGTCCATGAGGCATTGGCATCCGGCACCGCCATCAGCGCCATCGCCATCGCTTTGATGACCATGTCGTTGACCGACAGCTTGTAGGCCGGCACCTCACCCTTGTCGGTCTTCTTCACCGGGGCAGCCGCATTGATCTGCGTGCGCAGCGCCAGAAGCGCATCGAGCTCGCAGTCGAGCGTCAGGTAGAAATGCGGGATGGTGGTCGTGGCCTCGACCAGCCGGCGCGCGATGGTCTTGCGCATGTTGTCGTGCGGAACAAGCTCGTAGGAGCCTTCGGCGAACAGTTTCAGCACCTGGTCGTCCGACATTGGCTTGGCTGCGACAGCTGGAGCCGGAGCGCCGGCGGGCGCCGCTTTTGCAGCGGGCGCCTTGGCGCTGCCGCTGGAAATAGCTGCATCGACATCGGCCTTGACCACGCGGCCATGCGGGCCGGAACCGGTCACCGCTGAGACGTCGACGCCGGCTTCCAGGGCGATGCGACGGGCCAGCGGCGAGGCGAAGGTGCGGCCGTCCGGCGATTGGCTGATCTCCCCCCTTGTGGGGGAGATGCCAAGTGGCGACAAAGAGGGCAGGCCAGAGGGGGGCGCTTTGCTCCCTACGGCTGGAGGGACAGCGCCCCCCTCTGTCGACTTCGTCGACATCTCCCCCACGGGTGGGGAGATTGGCGCCTTGTCCTGCTTGGCCTCGGCCTTTGCCGGCGCAGCGCCGTCACCGCTCTTCGCGGCGGCCGCCGCATCCTCGCCTTCGACGGCGAGCACGGCGATCAGCGCGTTGACCTTGACACCTTCGGTGCCGGCCGGGACGACCAGCTTGGCGACCGTGCCGTCGTCGACGGCCTCGACTTCCATCGTCGCCTTGTCGGTCTCGATCTCGGCGATCACGTCGCCCGGCGAAACCTTGTCGCCCTCCTTGACGAGCCATTTGGACAGATTGCCCTCTTCCATCGTGGGCGAGAGGGCAGGCATGGTGATGTTGATCGGCATTTTGTCCTCCCGCCCTGCTCAGCGATATGTGACGGCTTTGACCGCCTCGACGACCTCGCCGACATTGGGCAGCGCCAGCTTTTCGAGGTTGGCCGCATAGGGCATTGGCACGTCCTTGCCGGCAATGGTGATAACAGGCGCGTCGAGGAAATCGAAGGCGCGCTGCGACACCTGGTTGGCGATGTGGTCGCCGACCGAGTTCTGCGGAAATCCTTCCTCCACCACCACCAGACGGTTGGTCTTCTTGACCGAAGCGATAATGGTATCGAAATCGAGTGGACGGATGGTCCTGAGGTCGATGATCTCGGCATCGATGCCCATGCCGCGCAATTCGGCCTCGGCCTTGATCGCATAGGTCATGCCAATGCCGAAGGAGACGATGGTGACATCCTTCCCCCTCTTATGGATGCGCGCCTTGCCGATCGGCAGCACGAAATCGTCCATCTTCGGCACGTCGAAGGAGTGACCATAGAGGATTTCGTTTTCGAGGAAGATGATCGGGTTCGGATCGCGAATCGCGGCCTTCAGCAACCCCTTGGCGTCGGCGGCGGTGTAGGGCATCACCACCTTCAGACCGGGAATGTGGCTGTACCAGGCGGCATAGCACTGCGAATGCTGGGCGGCGACGCGGGCAGCCGCGCCGTTCGGCCCGCGGAAGACGATGGGCGCGCCCATCTGGCCACCGGACATGTAGAGCGTCTTGGCGGCGGAGTTGATGATCTGGTCGATCGCCTGCATGGCGAAGTTGAAGGTCATGAACTCCACGATGGGTTTCAGGCCAGCCATCGCCGCGCCGACGCCGACGCCGGCGAAACCATGCTCGGTGATCGGCGTGTCGACGACGCGACGCGGCCCGAACTCCTGCAGCAGCCCTTGCGTGATCTTGTAGGCACCCTGGTACTCGGCGACCTCCTCGCCCATGACGAAGACGTCGCCATCGCGGCGCATCTCTTCGGCCATCGCGTCACGCAACGCCTCGCGCACAGTGGTCGAGACCATTTCCGTGCCGGCCGGGATGTCCGGATCTGCGGCAATTTCGGTTCTCGGCGCGGCGGCGACAGGTGCTGCCGCCTCGCTTTTGGCCGCAGTAGGCGCTGGCGCGGCTGTTTCAGCCTTGGCAGGTTCTTCTTCGCCGACGCCTTCGCCGGCCTTGTCGATGTCTTCGCCATCAACGGCGAGCACAGCGATCAGCGCGTTGACCTTGACACCTTCGGTGCCGGCTGGAACCACGATCTTGGCAAGCGTGCCTTCGTCGACGGCCTCGATTTCCATCGTCGCCTTGTCGGTCTCGATCTCGGCGATGACGTCACCGGCGACGACCTTGTCGCCCTCGTTCTTCAACCATTTGGAAACATTGCCCTCTTCCATGGTCGGCGAGAGAGCGGGCATGAGAATTTCGATCGGCATGTCCTTGCCCTCTCGTTACAGCACGATGTCGGTCCAGAGCTCGGACGGATCCGGCTCTGCGTCATTCTGGGCAAATTCAGCGGCGTCGGCGACGATATCGCGAACCTCCTTGTCGACGGCCTTGAGCTCGTCCTCATCGGCCCACTTCTTCTCGATCAGGCGCGCCTTGACCTGCTCGATCGGGTCACGCTCGGAGCGCATCTTCTGCACTTCTTCCTTGGAGCGGTACTTTGCCGGATCGGACATCGAGTGACCGCGGTAGCGGTAGGTCTGCATTTCGAGGATCAGCGGCCCCTTGCCGGCGCGGCACCATTCGGTGGCGAGATCGCCGGCTGCCTTGACCGCGCGGACGTCCATGCCATCGACCTGGATGCCGGGGATCTTGAAGGAGGCGCCGCGGTGCGAAAAATCCGTCTCGGCCGATGAACGCGATACCGAAGTGCCCATTGCGTAGCGGTTGTTCTCGATGATGTAGATCACCGGCAGCTTCCACAGCGAGGCCATGTTGAAGCTTTCATAGACCTGGCCCTGATTGGCGGCGCCGTCGCCGAAATAGGTCAGCGTCACATTGTTGTTGCCGCGATAGCGGTTGGCGAAGGCGAGGCCGGTACCGAGCGACACCTGCGCGCCGACAATGCCGTGGCCGCCGTAAAAATGCTTCTCCTTGGAGAACATGTGCATGGAGCCGCCCTTGCCCCGGGACAAGCCGCCGCGGCGCCCGGTCAACTCGGCCATGACGCCGCGCGGCGACAGTTCCATCGCTAGCATGTGGCCGTGATCGCGGTAGGCGGTGATCATCTGGTCGCCATCGACCAGCGCCATCTTCATGCCGGTGACAACTGCTTCCTGGCCGATATAGAGATGGCAGAAGCCGCCGATGAAGCCCATGCCGTAGAGCTGGCCGGCCTTTTCCTCGAAGCGGCGAATGAGCAGCATGCGCCGGTAGGCGTCAAGCTCCTCTTGCTTGGTGAAGTCGATAGGCTTGGGGGCTGAAAGCCCCGCCGATTTGCCGTCGGATCTGGATTTGGATTTGGCAGGCGCTTTTCTCGCGGCGGTGGCCATGCATCACTCCCTGTTGGCGTCTCTTGCGGACACTGAGGGAGATCAGCTCTCCCCACCGATTTTGGGGAGGCTAACACGCGAGAAGGCGTTTCGCCATGCCGAAAATGCATGGCTGACATGCGTCTAAGCGATTAAAATCATTGAAAATATTGCCGATTAACTGAAATATGGTTATCTTGCCGTAGCCGGTAACATGATGGTGATTTCGTCGGCGTGGGACATATTGAGCGCCTTGCGCGCCTGCTCGTCAAGCATGTCCTTCTCCAGCGTGCCCTGATGCATGAGCTGAACGCGCCGCTGCAGGTCGAGCCGGCGCGCCTTGACGGCATCGAGCTTACCTTGCAGGTCGACGGTTTCGGCCTCCAACCGGTATTTGGAATAGATGCCGAATTCGCCGTGATAGGCGTGGAATCCGAAATAGGCGAGGAATGCCACGCAGAGCGAGGGGATGATCAGCCGCCCGGTATTTCTCTGCTTGTGCTGACGCGTCCACATGATCCAAATCCCTTAGAGCGCCGTGCGTCCTCTTGGACGAGCAAAGGACGCTCTATCCCTCTGCGACCTAGCCCCTTTCTCGCCCAATTGTGCTTAATGGACGGTTACGGACGGCCGGATTTGGCGGTGTAAAGCAAAAAGGGCGGAGAATGCCCCGCCCTTTCATTCCGGATATTTTCGGCTGGCTCAGCCTTTGACGATCGACTTGCCGGCATAGAGCGCCTGCTTGCCGAGCTCTTCCTCGATGCGGATGAGCTGGTTGTACTTGGCCATGCGATCCGAGCGCGACAGCGAACCTGTCTTGATCTGCCCGCAATTGGTGGCAACGGCGAGATCGGCGATGGTCGAATCTTCAGTTTCGCCCGAGCGATGCGACATGACTGCGGTGTAGCCGGCCTTGTGCGCGGTTTCGACGGCGTCGAGCGTCTCGGTCAGTGAGCCGATCTGGTTGACCTTGACCAGGATCGAATTGGCGACGCCCATGCGGATGCCGTCGCGTAGCCGCGCCGTGTTGGTGACGAACAGATCGTCGCCGACCAGCTGGGTCTTCTTGCCGATGAGGTCGGTCAGCGTTTTCCAGCCGTCCCAGTCGTCCTCGGCCAGCCCGTCCTCGATGGTGATGATCGGATAGTCGGCGGCGAGCTTGGCCAGATATTTGGCCTGGGTCTTCGGATCGCGGGTCTTCTTCTCGCCTTCATAGACGTAGTTGCCGTCCTTGAAGAATTCGGTGGCGGCGCAATCGAGACCGAGCGCAACCTCTTCGCCCGGCTTGAAGCCAGCCTGCTCGATCGATTCCATGATGAAATCGAGCGCAGCGGGCGCGCTCTTCAGGTTAGGAGCGAAGCCGCCCTCGTCGCCGACATTGGTATTATGGCCGGCGTCCTTCAGCCGCTTCCTCAGCGTGTGGAAGATTTCCGAGCCCCAGCGCACGCCGTCACGCAGTGTCGGCGCACCGATCGGCAGGATCATGAATTCCTGGAAGTCGATCGGGTTGTCGGCGTGGGCGCCGCCGTTGATGATGTTCATCATCGGCACCGGAAGCACATGCGCCTTGGTGCCGCCGACATAGCGGTAGAGCGGCAGGCCAGCCGCTTCCGCCGCAGCCTTCGCCACTGCCAGCGACACGCCGAGGATGGCGTTGGCGCCGAGCCGGCTCTTGTTGGGCGTGCCGTCGAGCTCGATCATGGTCTGGTCGATGTGGATCTGGTTCTCGGCTTCCATGCCGCCAATCGCCTCGAACAGCTCGCCATTGACGGCCTCTACCGCCCGCAGGACGCCCTTGCCGAGATAGCGGGCGCCGCCGTCGCGCAACTCGACCGCCTCATGCGCGCCGGTCGATGCGCCGGAGGGCACCGCAGCGCGGCCCATCGAGCCGTCTTCGAGCACGACGTCGACCTCGACGGTCGGGTTTCCGCGGCTGTCCAGGATTTCACGCCCGACAATGTCGATGATGGCGGTCATACGATGTCCCCGATTTGATCTGACAAAGCGTCGCGCACGTCTTAGCCAAAGTGCTGCAAAACGCAATCGGGGTGTCCGCAAATATTGCCGCCACCTCCGCCATGCCGGTTCACGAAGCAAAAATTGCTGTCATCATAAGTCTTGGCGGCATGCGACTTTCTGGTTATGCTCGCAATTGCGCGGGGCGAAACAGGAGGAGTTTCGCCATGTCTCAGTTGAGCGGCATTGTGAGTTTGTTCCTGATCGCGGCGGCGTTTCTGACGTCGTGTGACACTCAGCAGCCTCAACAAGGCGCGGTAGAGTTGTCGACCCTTCAAGCGGCGGAGTAGATATCCTGCAGAAGAGGCCCTCGGTTCAACCGAGGGCCTTTTGATTCCGGCAGATCAAGGTCAGTGCCAATAAGGCTCGACCTTGTAGTAGCTGTATGAAGCATCACGCGCGGCCTCGCCGTCGGCGCCCGTCAGTTCGTTGATCGAATAGGCGGGAGCAGCCTTCAGTTGCTCCTTGGTGAACGGCACGACGTAGCCGCCCTTGTTCTCGTCATAGTCGAGGGTCGCCCACGGAATCGCGTGATACTTCTCGCCGATGCCGAGAAATCCGCCAAAGCCGATCACGGCAAACATGATTCCATTCGACAACTTGTCGAGCATGACATCCTCGATGTCGCCGATATGCGTGCCTTCCGTGTTGTAGACTGATGTGCCGATGACCCGCGAGGCAGCGATGGCTTCTGTGTGTCCTGTCTGGGTTGTCATTGTGTACTCCTCGTTGTCGTTGACGCTATGCTTGACAATGAGGGGCGCGAATGAAGGTTCCAGACTTTTCGACGCTAGTCGGTCACTCAGCCAAGATGAAGGTGACCTTCATGTTGACGCGGTAGGCGGAGATCTTGCCGTCCTCGACGACGACCTTCTGATCCTGGATCCAGGCGCCTTCGACGTTCTTCAAAGTCTTTGCAGCGCGCGCAATTCCCAGTTCGATAGCGTCCTGAAAGCTCTTCTTCGACGATGACGTGATTTCGGTGACACGGGCGACGGGCATGGCTTCCTCCTCCAAGGTACTCGGTTGCCTGGACAGCGTACAACCGGCACCTGTTGACCACAAGTTTAGAGGGAGGCGGGACTTAGGGCCCTGGGCATGCTCAGCTCTTGGCGACGCGGTCGAATGCCATCAGCCTTTCAAGCAGGGCCGGGAGATCCTTCAGCGGCACCATATTGGGGCCATCGGAGGGGGCGTTGTCGGGATCCTGGTGCGTCTCGATGAACACGCCGGCGACGCCGACAGCAACCGCGGCGCGCGCCAGAGTCTCGACGAAGCGCCGATCGCCACCCGTGGAGCCGCCCTGCCCGCCTGGCTGCTGCACGGAATGCGTGGCGTCGAAAATCACCGGCGCGCCGATCTCGGCCATGATCGGCAGGGCGCGCATATCGGACACCAGCGTGTTGTAGCCGAAGGATGCGCCGCGCTCGGTAACCAGCACGTTGGCGTTGCCGGAACCGGTGATCTTGGCGACGACGTTCTTCATGTCCCAGGGCGCGAGGAACTGGCCCTTCTTCACATTGACGACCTTGCCGGTTCTTGCAGCCGCGATCAGCAGGTCGGTCTGGCGGCTGAGGAAAGCCGGAATCTGCAGGATGTCGACATGCGGCGCCACGACCGCGCACTGTTCCTCGGTGTGGATATCGGTCAGGATCGGCAGCGAAAACGCCTTGCGCAAATCATCGAAGACCGGCAGCGCCGCATCGAGCCCGGCGCCGCGCGTGCCGCCAAGCGAGGTGCGGTTGGCCTTGTCGTAGCTGGTCTTGTAGACGAGGCCCAGTCCCAGCTTCTCAGTCAGTTCCTTCAGCGCGCCAGCCATATCGAAGGCGTGCTGGCGCGATTCAAGCTGGCACGGGCCGGCAATCAGCGACAGCGGCGCGGTGTTGCCGAAGACGACATTGCCGACGGTTACGGACGAATTGGGCTTGCTCATGCGATCTCCCGGAAGATGAAGGCCGCACCCTGTCCGGGTGCCGGCCGCACGACAATATCATTGCCGCGTATGTCGTGTTCGACGGAATTGGCTGCAAGCAGCTTTGCGACCGTGTCTGCGCGGCGAACTGAAAAGACTACCCCGGCGAAGCGGAGTTCCGATGGCGCGCCGGCAAGTATGCCGACGCGCGCTTCGAAAGCGGCGGGGTCAAGCAGGGTCAAGGTCGCGTTCGGCAGGCCAAACGCGGTGCTCCCCTGCCCGGCCGCCGGACTGCGAGCCGCGATCGAAATCAATCGGTGCTGTTCGGATGGCTGGTCGCTGACTGCCACGACTTCGATGATGCCGGTTGCGCCATTGGGGTGGATCTGCAACGCGGTGCGATCCACTTTCGGCGCATTGATCCGCTCGCAGGCGAACAGGAATGCGTCCTTCGCCCCGGCACCGGAGGCGAAGGCCAGTTTGAACGATGCCGTGTCGCTCTTTCCAGCTGTGTCAGCGAAGGCGCGCGAAAAGCTCAGCATGTCTCCGGCCGACAGGCCGGCTTCGACATAGCGCATATGATCTGCGTCCGCATTTTCGGTGCCTAGGACAAGGGCGGAAAATCCCTCATTGCCGCGCTTGTCGCGATAGGCGCGATCGCGCGCGACGAAGACGTTGCCGTCCGCGATCGCTTTCGCCGCAGCTTGCGCGTTCCCCACCGCCAGCGGCTCGAGATAAGTGCCGTCTTCAAGGAAGACGCAGCAGTTTTCCGTTCCGAAAGGATGGATGCCGGTCGGCGCCACGACAAATCCAAGCGAAACCAGCCGCGCCCGCGCTAGGTCGAGGCTCGCGGTCGGCAGCACAAGATGGTCGAGCGAATGAGGGCCGGCTGGCATCGTTTCGGTCATGCCGGCGCGGTGTGCATCATTCCGGAAGTTGGTTCAAGAGCCTCGTCTCACGCCGCAAGGAGCCAGGTGGCCGATCGCGCGGCGTCAGTACGCGAGCCCCCGGAACACTTGCCGCTGCCGGAAATCAACCTACGTGATCCAAATGAGAAAGATGCTGTTCATAGCGGCAGCGGTCGTCGCGATGGCTGTTATTGCCATACTGGTCTGGAGTGCGCCGAAGCAGCCTGGCGCAGATCTGACCGAACCGACCGCCGCTCAGACGGAGTAAGCGAAGCACGTTGCTCTTCGGTCGATTTCTTTTCAGGACGCCGCCACAACATCCGCCGAATATCGCAGTTCACGCAGCGGTTTGACCTGGCTGGTCGTCTCGCCATAGAGCGGATGCGCCTTGTAGGCGGCCAGAGCGGCCTCATCCTCGAATTCAGCATAAACGACCACGTCGATTTCGTCCGAAAGCGGGTCGACCTTGGTGTTGAGCGCCACCTCGAAAAGACGGGAATGTGGGATATTGCCCAGCGCCAGCAAGCCCGTGCGTACGGCCTCGACATCCTCTTTGTGCCGCGCGCTGAAGAAAACGATATGCCGGATCAACCCAGCCTCCTCGATCGATGTGCAAGCGTGTTTTGTGTGGGCAAAACGGTCGCGTCAACCGGCAACGATGTCGCGGCGACAACGCGTTGAGCGGGAAAGAAACCTACACCAGGCTGGTGATGTAGCGCACGATGCGCGTTATCTCCCTGACCGTGGTGTCGAGATAGCGGCCCTGATTGTAGATTCCGTCCCAGATCAGGAAGAACGTGGCGGAGCAGATGACGATAACGTAACGCATGGCTACAACTACTGCATCTGGGTGGTTGCAACCATAGTGATTCCGGCGTTGATCAGCGCCCTCCCCCAAAATCTGTCCATTGATCCGTGTTCGCTTGCCCCTTGCCTCTTGAAGTTCCCTTTGATGAGATGAAAGATTGCTGCGGGGATTCATCAGGAAGCGGCGTTCGCGCCCTGGCGAATGAACTGCGAGTGTGGAAACTGGCCATTGTTGCGCCGGCTCCGCAGAAGTTCGGGGGGCGTGATATGGCTCACAAGGAAGACACCGGCGTTGCGTGGGGCGACGCGGTCAGGCTGGACGAACTCAATTTCGCCGAAACCGTCAAGGGCCTGCCGGCCAAGGCGCGCATGGTATTGTCGGCGGCGATGAACCTGCCGCGTGGCTCGCTCAAGGTGAGGATGCCGGACGGCCGCGCCGTCCTCGTCGGCGGCAAGGCGCCGGGTCCGGACGCCGAACTGGTGCTCAAGAACTGGCGTTTGCCCGGCCGCGCCTTCACCGGTGGCACCATCGGCATCGCCGAATCCTACATCGACGGCGATTGGGACAGTCCCGATGTAACCAGTTTCCTGGAACTGTTCGTGGTCAATTCGGAAATCGGAGAGCGCATCGCCGGCGGCGCCAGCTGGCTCATCAACGCCGTCCAGCGTGTCCGCCACTGGTTCAACCAAAACACCCGTACCGGCTCGAAGCGCAACATTTCGGCGCACTACGATCTCGGCAATGCCTTCTACAAGGAATGGCTGGATCCAAGCATGACCTATTCGTCGGCGCTCTATGCGGCTGGCGCCAACGATCTGGAAAGCGCGCAAGCCGCCAAATATCGCGCGCTGGCCAAGGACACGGGCATCGGCGCGAAAGACCACGTGCTGGAAATCGGTTGCGGCTGGGGCGGCTTTGCCGAATTCGCCGCGCGCGAGATCGGCTGCCGCGTCACCGGGTTGACCATCAGCCGCGAGCAGCATGATTTCGCCAGAGCGCGCATCCAGAAAGCTGGACTTGCCGAGAAGGTCGACATCAAGCTGCAAGACTACCGCGACGAAACCGGATCCTACGACCGCATCGCCTCGATCGAGATGTTCGAGGCGGTCGGCGAAAAATACTGGCCGGTGTTTTTCGGCAAGATGAAGGATTGCCTGCGGCCTGGCGGCACCGCCGGCCTGCAGATCATCACCATCAACGAGAAAGCCTACGACAGCTATCGCGCCCGACCGGATTTCATACAGCGTTACGTCTTCCCGGGCGGCATGTTGCCGACGCCGTCGATCCTCAAAACGCTCGGCAAAGATCATGGCCTCGCTCATCTGCGCGAGCGCATTTTCCCGGACGACTATGCCCGCACGCTCGCCGAATGGCGCCATCGCTTCTGGGCGTCATGGGAAAAGATCGTGCCGCTTGGTTTCGACGACCGCTTCAAGAAGCTCTGGGAGTTTTACCTGCATTATTGCGAGGCCGGCTTCCGCGCCAGCTACATCGATGTCCGCCAGGTGGTCTACAAGGCTTAGGTCAGTTCGGGACATCATCATCGCTGATTTTGCAGCCATGCAATAATCTGGCTGCCGTGAAAAAGTCCGATCCCGACGCATGATGCGGCTGCAAGAATCGGAATCACATCATGCGCAAACGGACGATCTTCCTCGTCGCTCTTCTTGTCGCTGCGGGCGGCATCTGGCTCAACAACAGCTCGCTGCTGTCGAACCGTCCGGCCGGCACCCCGACCGTGCTTGCCCATCGCGGCCTTGCCCAGGATTTCGACCGCAAGGACCTTGGTCCCGACACCTGCACGGCCGAACGCATGCTGCCGCCACGCCATCCTTTCCTTGAAAACACGATCCCCTCGATGGAAGCCGCCTTCGCGTTTGGCGCGGACGCGCTCGAACTCGACGTTCACCCGACCACGGACGGCAAGTTCGCCGTCTTCCACGACTGGACGCTGGATTGCCGCACTGAAGGCAAGGGAGAAACGCGCGCCCATGCCATGTCCGAGTTGAAGGCGCTCGATGTCGGCTATGGCTATACGGCTGATGGCGGCAAGACCTTTCCGTTTCGCGGCAAGGGGATCGGCATGATGCCGTCGCTGGACGAGGTGCTGCAGCACTTCCCGAACCGCCGTTTCAACATCAACATCAAAAGCAACGACCCCAAGGAAGGCGAGACGTTGGCCTCCTGGCTCGCCACGCTGAAGCCAACCGAGCGCGCCGGCTTGACTGTGTATGGCGGCGACAGGCCGATCGCGGCGGTCAAGACGGCGCTGCCAGACATGCATACGCTGAGCCGTGCATCGCTGACCCGATGCATCCTGCGCTATGCGGCGCTCGGCTGGAGCGGCTACGTTCCGGAGGCGTGCCGGCAGGGGACCCTGCTCATCCCGATCAATGTCGCCCAATGGCTGTGGGGCTGGCCCGACCGTTTTCTGGATCGCATGGATGCCGTCGACACCCGTGTCTACCTGCTCGGCCCCTATGCCGGCGGCGGCTTTTCGCAAGGGCTCGACGAGCCCGAACTGATCGACCAGTTGCCGGACGGCTATTCCGGCGGCATTTCCACGGACGCGCTGGATCTGGTCATGCCCGTGATCAAGCGGCGTTTCGCACCGCCAGCTTGAAGCTCCAAACCCTACGCCGCTGTAGGCGTGGGTTTGAGTTAGCGCGCAAAAGCTTTGTCTTCAGAGAGTGATGCGGTACTTGGCAAACCCTGCTTCGCCTTCGCCTGCCGGTTCGATCTTCAGCGACTTCACCTGCGCAATAAAATCCTTCGCCTTGGCGCCGGTCTCGAACACCACGCTGGTTCCAGGCATTGGCGCAAACGACCAGTTGGCGTCCGCCGACGGGTTGATCGTGCCTTGGCTGATGAGGTAGCGCACGATCACGTCGCGGTTGGTATCCGGCGCCTCGTAGATGATCTTCGAGGCGTCGATCTCCGGGAAATTGCCGCCACCGCCGGCGCGGTAGTTGTTGGTGGCGACGACGAATTTTCGTTGGGGATCAATTGGTTTTCCGTCGAACATCAAGTTGACGATGCGGCTCGATCCGGCGTTCACCAGCCCGCCCTTGGAATCATATTTCGGCGGCCGCGACAGATCGATCCGGTAGGTGACGCCGTCGATCACGTCGAAATTGTAGGATGGGAAATCGGTGTTGATGAGCGGCTGGTCGGGCTTACCGGGCTCGATCTGGTTGAAGATACCGGCCGACATTTCCAGCCAATCCTTCACTTCAGCCCCGGTGATTTCGACGGCGCGGACAGTGTTCGGATAGAGATAGAGATCAGCGACGTTCTTGATGGCGATGTCGCCCACGGGAACGTCGGTATAGTAGTCGGCGCCGTTGCGCCCGCCGGCCTTGAAGGGCGCCGCCGCTGACAGCAGCGGCACGTCCTTCCACTGCGCATTTTTGAGGATATCCCTGAGATACCAGGCCTGCGCCTGGCTGACGATCTGCACCGACGGATCGTCGGCGACCAGCGCGAAATAGGAATAGAGCGGCGCCGAGGTTTTCCCGACCGGCCGGCGCACATAGGCAAGCGTCGCCTCGTGATCTTCTTTCAGCGCATCGACGATGCGCTGGTCGTCAGCGACCGTCGGCTTGTTCGCCTTCTCGACCCGCTCGTAGATCGGCCGTGCCTCGGAGGTCGCCGAGACGACCCGCCATTTCGACCCGTCGCGCTCCAGCAACAAGTCGATCAGACCCATATGCGAGCCCCAGAAGCCGCCCATGACGGCAGGCTTGCCCTGCAGCGTGCCCTTTTCAGTATCGACGGCCTCGAGCGCCTGAAAGTCCTTCTTGCCGGGAAAGACGAGATGCTGGTGGCCGGTGAACACTGCGTCGATGCCCTCGACGCCAGCGACGAAGAACGAGGCGTTTTCCATCATGTCGCCCTGCTTCACGTCGATGCCGGAATGTGAGAGCGCAATAATGATGTCGGCGCCCTCCTCCTTCATCTGCGGCACCCACGCCTTGGCCGCCTCGACAATGTCGCGCGTCTTGACGTTGCCCTCGAGATTCTTCAGGTCCCAGACCATGATCTGCGGCGGCACGAAGCCGATGACGCCGATCCTGAGAGGCTGCTCGGCGCCGGACCCGTCCCTGATCTTCTTGTCGAGGATGACGTAAGGCTTGAGATAGAGCTTGTCGTCCCGCGGGTTCGCAGCGAGTTCGGTGCCGCGGATCAGGTTGGCGCAGACGAACGGAAAATTGGCGCCCGCCAGCACCTTGTCCATGAACGGCAGGCCGTAATTGAATTCGTGGTTGCCGAGCGTCGAGCATTCATAGCCGAGCAGGTTCATGCCCTTCATGACCGGATGCAGGTCGCCATCCTTCATCCCCCGCTCGTAGGCAATATAGTCGCCCATCGGGTTGCCCTGCAGAAGGTCGCCATTGTCGATCAGCATCGCATTGGTGGCTTCCTTGCGCACCGCATCGATCAGCGAAGCGGTGCGTGATAGTCCCATCGTGTCGTTCTCTTTGTCGGCGTAGTAATCGTAAGGCAGGACATTCACATGGATGTCGGTCGTCTCCATGATCCTGAGATGCGCCTGATTCCCCTGAGCGCGAGCGGAGAACGGGTGAAGCATGATCAGCGCTCCGGTGGCGGCGGCGCTGGCAAGGAACGCGCGACGGGAGACGGGTTGAAGCAGTTCGAGCATTGCTTTGTTTTCTCCTGTTCGACGGCATGTCAGGCTTCGGCAACATGCCTGCCTTCAACGGCGTGCCAAGCCCTGCCCGAAGCAAAGCTTCGCGCCGAATCCGGTCGAGTCCATCAGGAACAGATGACGTGCCGATGAATGCGCGCGGGCGGAGACGTCAGTTCCTGTCGTCGTCGCCTTGGGTGATTAGCCGCGCGCTGCGCTGACCTGTCACGTAGATCCATAGCCAGCTCAGTGAAACCGCAAGCCGGTTACGGAAGCCGATCAGGAAGTAGATGTGCGCGAGGCCCCACAGCCACCAGGCCGGCCGGCCGGTAAGCTTGATCCAGCCGAAATCGATCGCGGCGGCGCGCTTGCCGATCGTGGCCAGATCGCCGTCATGCTTGTAGTGGAACGGCCGCGGGGTTGCGTCGCCGGCAAGCCGGGCCTTGATCGTCGCGGCGACATGCCGGCCTTGCTGTTTGGCGGCAGGTGCGACGCCGGGCACCATGCGGCCATCCGGCCGCAGGACATGTGCAGCGTCACCGACGATGAAAATCTCCGGGCTGCCCGGCACGGTCAGGTCGGGCTCAACGAGCACCCTGCCAGCCCGGTCCGCCGCCGCCCCCAGCCATTCGGCGGCCGGCGAAGCGGCGACCCCGGCTGCCCACAGGATCGTCCTGGCCGGCAGGTGCGTATCACCGAAAACCACGCCCTCGGCATCGCAGCGCGTGACGGGCCGGCCGAGTTCGACCGTCACGCCGAGCCGCTCGAGCGCCTTGCTGGCGTAATCGGAGAGTTCCGGGGCGAAATTGGGAAGGACGCGGTCGCCGGCCTCGATTAGCACCACGCGCGTCTGCCGCGTGTCGATGTTGCGGAACTCGCCGCGCAGCGTGTCGTGCGCCAGTTCGACAATAGTGCCGGCCAGTTCCACGCCGGTCGGCCCGCCACCGACGATCGCCAGCGTAAGCAGCGCCTGGCGCTTGGTGGGATCGGTTTCCCGCTCGGCCTGCTCGAAGGCGAGCAGAATGCGCCGTCGAATGGTGGTGGCGTCCTCCAGCGTCTTCAACCCCGGTGCGAAAGGCTCCCATTCGTCATGGCCGAAATAGGCGTGGCGGGCGCCGGTGGCTAGCAGCAACGTGTCGTAGGCGACCGCATTGCCATCATCGAGCAGCACGCGTTTGCCGGCGCGGTCGACACCGCTGACGGTGGCGAGCAGCGTCGTCACGTCCTTGCGCTTGCGCAGGAGATGGCGGATCGGCCAGGCGACTTCCGAGGTCGCCAGCGCCGTGGTCGCCACCTGGTAGAGCAGCGGCTGGAAGAGATGGTGGTTGCGCTTGTCGATCATGGTGATGCGCACCGGCGCACCGTCAAGCGCGCGGGTGAATTCGAGCCCCCCAAAGCCTGCCCCGACGACAACGACGTGATGGCTGGATTCATTCATCTCATTCACTCCGGAGAGCAATTTCGCCAAGGCTGATGTAGATAGTTTTGTGCACTGCAACAACATCCAACTTTGCCGACTGCCCGCCCTAAGATGTCGCGAACGTACATGCCCCCATCCTGCCGGCGGGTATAATTTCATCGAAACAGACGACGGGAGTGGAACTTGGATAGCGATCATGACGACGGTCCGGCGCACTATTCTTCGCCGCCTTGCTTCATGCACGAGCTCGACCCGGAATTCCGGGCGCCCCTATCCGACTGGACCGACGTCAAACGATGGCGCAAGGCCGAGCGCGAGCGGCTGATTGCAGCCCGCCTCGCTGTCTCGGCTGACGTGCGCACGGCAATGTCGCAGCGCATTGGCGAAAGCCTCGACGCGGTGATCGGTGCCATCGCCGGCCGCATGGTCAGCCTCTATTGGCCGTTCCGCGGCGAGCCGGATCTGCGGCCATGGATGGCGTCCATCAATGAGCGCGGTGGCCGTACCGCACTGCCTGTTGTCATCGAGAAAGGCCGGCCGCTTATCTTTCGCGCCTTTGCACCGGGCGACCGGCTGGAGAAGGGTGTCTGGAATATCCCGATCCCGGCTGAAGGCGATCCGGTGCTGCCCGACATCGTCATTTCGCCGATTGTCGGCATCGATCCGGGACAGTATCGGCTGGGCTATGGCGGCGGTTTCTTCGACCGGACGCTGGCGACGATGCCGTTCAAGCCGCTGGTCATCGGTGTCGGTTATGAGTTGCAGCGCATCGCCACCATCTACCCGCAACCGCATGACGTACCGATGGACCGGGTGGTGACAGAGGCCTTCGAGGCCTAAGCCATCTCCGGCTTCATCCCCACGGCCGTTCGGTCGACGATTTCGCGCAAGGCGAAGGACGAATTGATCTTCGTCACATGCGGCATCGCCGACAGCCACTCCTTGTGGATGCGCTCATAGTCGACGAGGTCCTTCGCCGCGATGCGCAGGATATAATCGTATTCGCCCGACATGAGGTGGCAGGACAGAACATTCGGGCAGCGCTTTATCGCCGCCTCGAAATCCGACAGTGTTTTCTCGAATTGCCCCGATAGCGATATATGCACGATCGCCGTCATCTGGTGGCCAAGAGCGGCATTGGAAAGCCGGGCGTGATAGCCGCGGATGGTTCCGGATTTCTCCAGATTGTCCAGCCGCCGCGAGCAGGCCGACTGCGACAGGCCGACCTTCTCGGCAAGCGCCGCGTTGGGTATCCGCCCATCCTTCTGCAATGTCTCGAGTATGGCGATATCGATCCTGTCGAGCGGCATTTTTCGGGATTCCTGCGACAATGCATCTATTTTGCGCAACGATTATCGAACCACACCCTCTTGCGCAAGCGCATTCGCAAACACCTACGGGACGATTCGTGGTTCACTATCTCTGGACAGGGAACATGCCCCAAAGGGCTGAATCAGGAGGAGAAGAAGATGCGCGTCGGCTGCCCCCGGGAAATCAAGAACCACGAATACCGCGTCGGCCTGACGCCGGGCTCGGTCCGCGAATATGTCGCGCATGGCCACGAAGTGCTGGTCGAGACCGGTGCCGGCGCCGGCATCGGCGCCGACGACAACGCCTATCGCGCCGCCGGCGCCACCATCGCCAAGACGGCCGCCGACGTGTTCGCCAAGTCCGACATGATCGTCAAGGTCAAAGAACCTCAGCCCAATGAATGGGCTCAGCTCCGTGACGGCCAGATACTCTACACCTATCTCCATCTCGCTCCAGATCCGGAGCAGACCAAGGGCCTGCTGGCCTCGGGCGTGACGGCCATCGCCTACGAGACCGTCACCGACGACCGCGGCGGCCTGCCGCTGCTGGCGCCGATGTCGGAAGTTGCCGGCCGCCTGTCGATCCAGGCCGGCGCTACCGCGCTGCAGAAGGCCAATGGCGGCCGCGGCGTGCTGCTCGGCGGCGTGCCCGGCGTGCTGCCCGGCAAGGTCACTGTGCTCGGCGGCGGCGTCGTCGGCCTGCATGCCGCCCGGATGGCGGCAGGGCTTGGCGCCGACGTCACCATCATCGACCGTTCGATCCCGCGCCTGCGCCAGCTCGACGATATCTTCGGCGGCCGCGTCCACACTCGCTACTCGACCGTCGAGGCGCTGGAAGAGGAATGTTTTTCGGCTGACATCGTCGTCGGGGCCGTGCTGATCCCGGGTGCCGCCGCGCCGAAACTCGTTTCGCGCGAAATGCTATCGGGCATGAAGAAAGGTTCCGTGCTGGTCGACGTCGCCATCGACCAGGGCGGCTGCTTCGAGACCTCGCACGCCACAACCCATGCCGAGCCGACCTATGAGGTCGACGGCGTCATTCACTATTGCGTCGCCAACATGCCGGGCGCGGTGCCGGTCACCTCGGCCCATGCGCTCAACAACGCGACTCTGCATTATGGCCTGCAGCTCGCCGACAAGGGCCTGAAGGCGCTGGTCGACGATCATCATTTGCGCAACGGCCTGAATGTCCACAAGGGCAAGATCACCAACCGCGCGGTGGCCGAAGCACTCGGCTACGATCTGGTCGAGCCGAAGGCCGTTCTCGCCGCCTGAACCCGCCCCTGATTCCTTCCCCACAGAGCCGCCGACGCCCGTCGGCGGCTCTGTTTTTCCACAAGCAGATTTCACGGTTTGCGATTAGCTGACCGGTTTTGCTCGGCTTGCTTGCAATCTGCTCCTCCTGTGACTTTTTTGCTACAGCGGCCAGCATGGGCCGCTGCTAGAGACGTGCTGGGTTTCAAAGGGGTTAGGGGCAATGATCAGCAAAAGATTCGCAAAATCTGTTCTTCTTGGCGCGGTTTCGGTGCTGGCGTTCGGATCGGTTTCTCATGCCGCCGACGCAGTTGTGCCGGTCGTCGAGACGTCGGGCTTCAACTGGAGTGGCATCTATGTCGGCTTTGGTGTTGGCGCCGGCGCCAATGTCCACGAGCTCAGCAGCGATTTTTTTCCTGGCTTCTCGCTGAACGGCATTGGCGGTGAAGGCGTGTACGGTGAACTGACCGTCGGCTTCGACTACATGGTGTCGCCGCGCTTCCTGATCGGCGGGCTTTTGGACGCCCATGTCGGCAACATTGAAACCACGCTCGATGTTGCTGGATTGGACGCTTCGATCCGCGAGACCTATGGTTTCGACGCTGGTTTGCGGGTTGGCTACCTCTTCACGCCAAACACTTTGGGCTATGTGCTCGGCGGCTATTCCTGGCAGAAGTACAAGCTCGACACGAACGCAGGTTTTGACTTCGATTGGGACCAGAGCGGCTACTTTGTCGGAGCTGGCGTTGAAACGGCCATCAACAGCAACTGGACCATCAAGTCAGAATATCGCTATACCCGCTTCGGTACTCAGAACATTCTTTCCGAGTTCGATATACCGGACGGCGTTCTCGACACGGACACGTCGCGGCATACGTTCCAGGTTGCGGCCAACTATCGCTTTGGCGCCCAGAATGGCGGTGTCGCCTCTTTTGAGGCCCCTGCCTACAACTGGACTGGCTTCTACGTCGGCGGTGCCGCCGGCGCGGGTGCGTCGGTGCATCAGATCGAAGTTCCGCCGCTTGGTGGCCTGGAGTTCAACGGGCTCGGTGGCGAAGGTGTGTTCGGCGAATTGAACGTCGGCTACGACCATGACTTCGGCAGCTGGGTCGCAGGCGTCATGGTTGATGCCCGCTACTCCGGCATGACTTCAGAGCTGAAGCTCCCGGGCGGATCCATTAATCTGGATACTGATTACGGTTTCGATGTGCTTGGCCGCGTCGGTATGAAAGTCAACGAATCAACCCTGGCCTATGTGCTCGGCGGCTACAGCTGGCAGCACTTCGATCTGAATGCGTCCTCACCCATCGGTGATATCCTCGATTGGGACTCCAGCGGCTTCTCAGTTGGTGGCGGTCTGGAAACGGCTATGTCCAGCAACGTGACCGTCGGCCTCGAATACCGCTATTCGCAGTTCTCCAAGAAGGATTTTTCGTCGGATATTGGGGCGCCGGATGACAGCCTCACCTCCACGCCTTCGTTCCACACCGTCCGTATCGGTGCGAAGTACAAGTTCAACTAAAACCGTCCAGACAACAGTCAAAGCCCGTCGGTCGTTCCGGCGGGCTTTTTCTTTGGGCGAGAGAATGCGGGCAACAAAAAAGCGGAGCCAAAGCCCCGCTTCCTCGGATGTCGAGACTTCCCGCCGGTTCATCCGCGGTCGGCAAATCGATCGACAATGCTTTTCTAACGCGACATTGCGACAGGCGTACGACAGATGAATACCGCCCGGATCGTCACGCGCGCTCGATCCGGCACTGGTAGCAATTGTTGCGCGCCGAGCGGACATGCACATAGGCGATGTCGTCGCGCTCGAACAAAGTCTCTGCCCGCGCCGCGATAGCGCCCGTCGGGATGACGCCGCCACTGCCATAGACGATGCGGTCGTCCTTGCCGTAGCCGCGGACGATGTAGTCGGTGCTTTCGAGCATTTCGGGAAGCGCCTCGGCTTCGGCAGCGCGCTCGCATTCCTCGGCGTGTAGAAAGATCGGCCCTGTCTCGGCATAGGGCTGCAATTCCGGGAATGGCCGGTAGGCCAGGATGAGATAGGCGTCGCCGGCGGCCACGTTGTTCAGGCAGTGGCGGCAAGGCACGCCGTCACCGTCGGATATTTTCCGCTCTGGTGTCAGGCCGTAGGCGTCCGGCCCGCCGCGCTGCAAGGCTCTGACATCTTCCGTGGGCAAGGCTTTGAACTGGATGGTCATGGCGAAATCTCCGGTATCGTCGACCGGAAATTACGCCGCTGCGCCAGCGCTTCCCACCCGATTCCTGCCGAGTCTATCAGTCCATCAACGCATCGAGACCGCGCACCAGCCCGGTGACCTCCTGCACCCGCCGGATGGCGAGCAACGTGCCGGCCACGTAAGGAGCGGCGGACGATCCGGCGTCATGACGGATGGTCAGCCGCTCGTCGGGCAGGCCGAACAACGCCTCGCAGGACAGGATGTAGGAAGGCAGGCGAAGCGCATGCACCTGCACCCCCTCGCCCGCACCGACCGCCGCGCCGCGCGTTCCAGGCACACCGGAGACCTCCGAGACCGGCCGCGCGGTCGAAGCCTTGCGGACATCGGCCAGCGCCTCCGCAAGCTCGCGCGCGGTG
The DNA here is from genome assembly GCF_003997065.1 of Mesorhizobium sp. M6A.T.Ce.TU.016.01.1.1. NCBI lineage: Bacteria > Pseudomonadati > Pseudomonadota > Alphaproteobacteria > Hyphomicrobiales > Phyllobacteriaceae > Mesorhizobium > Mesorhizobium sp. M6A.T.Ce.TU.016.01.1.1. Next base: position 61,662 of record NZ_RZTJ01000016.1, read on the forward strand.
CCGGACGGCGCGTCGGGCTTCTTGGCGCTGGCATAGTCGATGACCTCGACATCCGGCACATATTTCGCCGCCATTAGAGCAAACCGCTTCATCAGCGTGGCGGTGATCGAAAAATTGCCGGCTGCAATAACGCCGACACGATTGGCGCGTGCTGCAGCATCGATCTCGGCAAAATCGGCCGCACCCAACCCCGACGTGCCGATCACAACGTGCCGTCCTTTCTCCATGGCCAGCAGCGCATGGTCCTTCACTACATGCGGCTTGGTGTAGTCGACCAGCACGTCGGACGGCACCTCCAGCGCCTCGGCCAGCGAGGCGGAAACGGTGATGCCGTTGGCCGGGATGCCAACCAGTAGCCCGGAATCCTGCCCCGCGCCGCTGCGTGACACGGCCCCGGCCAGCGCCATGTCGCCTTGCGCCCCGATCGCCGGAACCAGCGCCTTGCCGACCCAGCCGGTCGCACCGGCCATCACCACACGTATCGCCATCGTTTTGGTCCTTTCGCGCCATCACATTGGGCTTGAACGACCAGCGATATGGAAAGAACCCGGCTCATTCAAGCCGGGCTCTCTTTTGACTGTTTTGACTGTTGATCCAGACGGAGAATAGGATTCGGCAGGCGTCGAGTATCTGACTTACTACCTTATGAAGTCGTCGAAGCGGCGGAGCGTCACCCGGCGATTGCGCCAATTCTCGTTCTGCGTTTGCACGAGCAGGAATTCCTCGCCGTAACCGACGGTTTCGAGCGCATAACCCGGCACGTCGAATTCGCGCACCAGGGTGCGCTTCAGCGAGGCGGCGCGCTGTTCGGACAGGATTTGGTTCGACTGGAAGGAGCCGACCGCGTCGGTATGGCCCTCGATCAAAACACGGGCACCAGGGTCGCGCCGCAAGATGCGCTGAAGCGCATCGGCGATGTTTTCGATCTTGCCGTATTGCGAGCTGGAAATGGCCGCTGAGCCAAAGGCGAAATTGATCGACTGGATATCGATCGAGCGGGCCATGCGCCGCAGGTCCGGCCGCCTCTTGAATTCGCGGATGGTGACGCGCTGGTTCGGGCGCAGCTTAACTCGGGGCGCCGCCTCAAGCTGGCGCTCGATCGTCGCCGCCGAGGGCGTGGTCGCCTGGGCGGCGGCTACGGTCGGCACGGCGAGCGCGGCAATCAGCGCGGCGGCAAATGTGCGTCGGGTCAGCATGTCTTTTCTCCTTCGGCCTCGGCCGCATTGATGGTGCCGGCAAGATGGCAAAGACAAGCTGAAGCTTTGATGAACAATAAGTTCAGGTTGCGGAGAAAATCATGGCCGCATGACGCTGGCCGAGCGCTCGGCTAAGGACATTGGATGCACGATCTCCTTCTTTTGCGCCACCGGCGCAAAGCCGAGTTTCTGGTAGAGCGGCAGTGCCGCAGGATGATCGAGCGTGCAGGTCTGCACCGTCACCCGCTTCGGCCCATGCGACCAGGCGGCGGCGATCGCCGCACCCAGGAACCAGCGGCCTATGCCTTGGCCTGTCGCATGCTCCATCATGCCGAAATAGGCGAGTTCCACTTCCTCCGGCAAATGCGGCTTGAGGTCGAAAAAGCCGGCCGGTGCGCCGTCGAGATAGAGCACCCTGATGTCGCGGTCTTCGCGGTGGATGCCTGCAGACAGCTCCTCGTCGCTTAGCCTCAGCACGTTGACCCAGTGCCATTTGCGGCCCACCCGGTCCATCAGATAGCGGTAGAAATGCAGTGGAATGTCCTTGGTCTTCAGCAATGCGATCTGACGGTTGTACGGCACTGGCGGCGAATAGGCCGGCGGCACATGCATTTCGAGAAACGTCACCGTGACCTCGATGTCTTCCAGCGCTCCGTTCTTCATCACCGTCAGTCCTTGCCCGTCACCACGGGCGTATCGGAAAGCCCACCCCATTCCGTCCATGAACCGTCGTAGAGCCTGTTGTCGGTATGGCCAAGCGTCTCGAGCGCCAGCGTGATCGCCGCCGCCGTAATGCCAGAACCGCAAGAGGTGACGACCGGCTTCGACAGGTCGATGCCGGCGTCCTCGATCACCTTGCGCAAGCGGTCTTTCGGCAGCAGTTCGCCGTTTTCAGCAAGCGCCGAAAACGGCACATTGTGCGCGCCGGGCATATGGCCTGAGCGGATGCCGGCGCGAGGTTCAGGCTCGGTACCGGCAAACCGGCCGGCAGATCGGGCGTCGGCGATCTGGTTTTCCCCCGTCCCAACGATCCGGCGCATGTCGGCAAGGCTGGCGACGCGAGCGGCATCGAAATCGGCGTGAAAAACGCAAGGCGCGATCTTCGTCGGCTCCGCCGTGACCGGCCGTCCCGCCGCTTTCCAGCGGTCGAAGCCGCCGTCCAATATATAGACCTGGAACACACCCATGACGCGGAACATCCACCACGCGCGCGGCGCCGAGAAGAAGCCCGGACCATCATAGACGACGATGGTGTCGTCGGCCGAGATACCCATCGCACCGACATATTGCGCGAAATGCTGCGGCGACGGCAGCGTGTGCGGCAGTGGGGAATCGGGATCCGAGATCGCATCCTGATCGAGGAAACGGGCGCCCGGAATGTGCGCTGCATCATATTCGGCGCGCGCGTCGCGCTTTTGCGCCGGCAGATACCAGGACGCGTCGACGATGGTCAGGCCGGGCTCGCCGAGGCGCTTCTGCAACCAATCCGCGTCGACGGTGAAAGGGCTGTCTTCGGCCATTCTTCTTCTCCTGTCCCGCCTCTGGCAAACTATATATCAAGCCGCGGGCATCGGGCCAAAGCGTATGCGGAAGCGCCGGTTTTCGCGACCCTTCTTCTCGATTTTACCGATATGGACCTCGCCGACTTCTCCAGTGCTCCTCACATGGGTGCCGCCGCAAGGCTGGCTGTCGATCGAGGCGTTGTCGCCGATGCAGACCAAGCGGATCTTGCCGGTGCCGACGGGTGGCCGAACATTCTTGGATTTCACCAGTCCGGGATTAGCCGCCAGTTCCTCGTCGGTGATCAGCCTGACAAAGACCGGGTGGTCGGCCCGCACCAGTTCCATCAGCCTGGCCGTCACGTCCTCCTTGGTGAAGCCGGCATCGGGAATATCGAAGTCGACACGGCTGTCGTCCTCGGAAACCGAGGCACCGGTGATCGGGAACGGGCAGACGACGGTGAGCAAATGGCAGGCTGTGTGCATGCGCATCAGCAGATGCCGCCTCTCCCAATCGAGGGCGAGCTTTATCGGCTCGCCGATCTCAAGCGCCGCCCGCTCAGGCGGCGGCACGTGGATGATCTCGTCCTTGGTCTCGCCGGTGATGGTGGCGGCAACAGTTATCAGGCTGCCGTCGGCGCGTTCGAGAGTGCCCGTATCGCCCGGCTGCCCGCCCGACGTGGCATAGAAGATCGTCCGGTCCAGAATGATGCCGCCACGGTCGTTGACGGCGACAACCACGGCATCAGCCGTCCTGAGATAGGCGTCGCCACGAAACAGGGCATCCGTCCTGTAAGCCATCACGCAACCTTTTCGAAGGGCACCGAAATTGTGCTTCGCTGTTCCATCCAGCCCGGCACCGGCAGTTTCTTTTGGCGCAGGAATTCCGGGTTGAACAATTTCGACTGATAGCGCGTGCCGTAGTCGCAAAGCACGGTCACGATGGTGTGGCCGGGACCCATTTCGCGCGCCAGCCGGATCGCGCCGGCAATGTTGATGCCTGTCGAGCCGCCGACGCACAGGCCTTCCTCCTGGATCAGGTCGAAGACGATCGGCAGCGCGTCCTCATCTGGAATCTGGAAGGAGAAATCCGGCGTGAACCCCTCCAGATTGGCGGTGATCCGCCCCTGCCCGATGCCTTCGGTGATCGAGCTGCCTTCGGATTTCAACTCACCGCTGGTGTAGAAACTGTAGAGCGCCGCACCCAGCGGATCGGCGAGCGCGATCTTGACGTCCTTGCTCCTGGCCTTCAACCCAAAGGCGACGCCGGCCAGCGTTCCGCCGGAGCCGACCGCCGAGACGAAACCGTCGACCTTGCCGCCGGTCTGGGCCCAGATTTCTTCCGCCGTGGTGCGGGTATGGCCGTCACGGTTGGCAACGTTGTCGAACTGATTGGCCCAGATCGCGCCGTTCGGCTCGGACCTGGCCATCTGCTCGGCCAGACGGCCCGACAGTTTCACGTAATTGTTGGGATTCTTGTAGGGAACGGCAGGCACCTCGATCAGCTCGGCGCCGAGCAATTTGATCGTGTCCTTCTTCTCCTGGCTTTGCGTCTCGGGGATGACGATCACGGTGCGGTAGCCAAGCGCCTTGGCGACCAGCGTCAATCCGATGCCGGTGTTGCCGGCCGTCCCCTCGACGATGACCCCGCCCGGCCTCAAGAGCCCGCGCTGCTCGGCGTCGCGGATGATGAACAGCGCGGCGCGGTCCTTGACCGACTGGCCCGGATTCATGAATTCGGCCTTGCCCAGGATCTCGCAGCCGGTTTCTTCCGAAGCTTTGTTGAGGCGGATCAGAGGCGTGTTACCGATCGCTTCGATCACAGAACGGGGCATGGAGATTCCTTTATGCTTGCGGCGGAACCCTAGAAACCCGAAGCTTCGGTTTCAAGGCAAGAATTTGCCTGGTCCAGCGGCATTTCTGGGCTGCAATTCCTAAAACAGATGTCGCGTTCCAGCATTCGTTCGAAGCTTTCGCTGAAAAGCGCTCTTTTCATTCGATTTCTTCATCGCTAGAGCACAGGCTAAGAAAAAGTCGCAGGGCATAGCATGACTCTCTATCGGGCCAACCCGAAGCACGGCGTCGCCTGGATCACGGGCGGCAGCAGCGGCATCGGCCGTTCACTGGCCAAGGACCTTGCGGCTCAGGGCTATACCGTCGCGGTGACGGCGCTCGACGACGAACCGATCGACACGCTTGTCGTCGAGACGGCGCAGATGCCGGGCCGTGTCACGGCCTATCCCTGCGACGTCACCGACGAGAAGCGCATGGCAAAGACAGTCGCGGCGATCGAGAAGGATCTCGGCCCGATCGTCTTGGCCGTCTTCAATGCCGGGAACTATATTGCGACCGCCGGCGAAGATCTCACCGTCCGCGGGTTTCGCCAATCCTTCGATGTCAATTACTTCGGCATCATCAACGGCCTGGTGCCGGTCATCGAACGCATGCGTGTCCGCGCGCGCGGTCATGTCGTGCTGGTCGGTTCGGTCACCGCCTATTTCGGCTGGCCGACCACGGCCGCCTATGGCGGCACCAAGGCGGCGATCAATATTCTGGCTGAATCGCTGAAATACGACTTTGATAAGATGAACGTGCGCATCCAGGTGATGAATCCGGGCTTCGTCGACACGCCGCTGACCGAGAAGAATTTGCTGCCGATGCCCGGGCTGATGCCCGTCAATCGCGCTTCGCGCCGCATGGCGCGCGGCATCAAATCCGGCGGCTTCGAAGTAACCTTCCCGCGCCGCTTGAGCTGGGGCCTGAAGCTGCTCAGCATCCTGCCGAGACCACTCTGCCGGTGGGTCATCAGCACCGCGACCCGCTGGAAGGCACGTCCGCTGAATTTCGACCGCAAGCCGCCGAGCGAATAAGCCGGCCATCAAAGTTGGCGGTCCAGCCGCCGGCAGGATGCCCGTTGCGTGTTTGCATTTTGCGGCCATAGGTTGAAAATTGTTACGTGGAGTCTGCAATGGGGCGACGGATCGTGCTTGCGGTACTGGGTCTCGCCGTCATTCTTGTCCTGGCCTTCATGCTTGGCCCACGCGTGCAAGCCGACACGACGATCCGCTTCGATCCTTCCGTGATCGGCGATGACCCGCAAGCCTATCTGGCACGCAACGAGGCTGCCGTACCGGGCATCTACGACGGGCTGGAGAAGGAGATCATCTGGGCCAACCCGATGGTTCATGCCAGGACGCCGCTCGCGATCGTGTACATCCATGGCTTTTCGGCATCGAAGGGCGAGGTTCGTCCACTGCCCGACGAGGTGGCCGACGAGTTGGACGCCAATCTTTACTACACCCGCCTCACCGGCCACGGACAGGGCGGTGCTGCAATGGCCGAAGGCAGCGTCAACGCCTGGATCAACGACTATGAGGAAGCGCTCGCCATCGGCCGGGCGATCGGCGACAAGGTGATCGTCATCGCTACCTCGACCGGCGGCTCGCTGGCGGCCTGGGCTGCGACCCAGCCGGGCGCATCGGATGGGGTGGCGGCCATCGCGTTCATCTCGCCGAATTTCGGCGTCAAGGCTTCCGGCGCCGAACTCCTGACCATGCCGTGGGGCCGAGCGATCGCCGAGCTGGTCGCCGGCAAGGAACGCAGCTTCGTGCCACGCAATGCGCTGCACGAGAAATTCTGGACCTACCGCTATCCGATCGCCGCGACGCTGCCGATGGTGGCGCTTACCGAACTTGCCTATGGCGCGCCGGTGGAGAAGGCGACGATCCCTGCCCTGTTCATCTTTTCGGATTCGGACAAAATCGTGCGGCCCGACCGCACCCGCGAAATTGCCGGGCGCTGGGGCGCCGCGCACGAATTGGTGCCGGTCGACGATACCGGCGATCGGGACAACCACGTCATTGCAGGTGACGCGCTGTCGCCAGCAACGACGGCTTTCCTCGCGCAGCGCATCGTCGTGTGGGTAGAGGCGGTGGTGAAGTAGGTCTCAGGCGAAAAAGGCGACCGAAGCATCGCTCCGATCGCCTTTTCAATTGTGAGCAGCCGAGCCCCGATAGGCTCGGCCGGATGCAACTATGTGATTACGCAGCCCGCGCCGCTGGCCGCTTACCGCCGAAGCGGCGCTTGTTGTTGCCCTTGAACGGCTTGGCGCCTTCCGGCTTGCGCTCGCCGGCAAAGGCCGGCTTGTCGCCGAAGCGCTTCTTGCCGTTGTTCTGGCCGCCTGGCCGCCTGCCGTCGCGACGACCATTGCGGTCGTTGGCCGGCTCGAAATGGCGCTCGTTCTTTTCGGCGGGATTGCGCTGCGGATCGGGGCTGCCGAGATGGTCGGCAACGATCGGCAGCTTGGTGCGGATGATGCGCTCGACCTGGCGCAGCTTGCTGTTCTCGGAGGGATCGCAAAGCGTGATGGCGATGCCGTCCATGCCGTTACGGCCGGTACGGCCGATGCGGTGGACATAGCTCTCCGCCTCGTCCGGCAGGTCGAAATTCACCACGTGGCTGATGCCGGGCACGTCGATGCCGCGCGCCGCGATATCGGTCGCCACAAGAATGCGCACCGAACCCTCGCGGAAATCGTTCAGCGCCTTCTGGCGGGCGTTCTGCGACTTGTTGCCGTGGATGACGGCGGCCTTGAAGCCGTCGCGCTCAAGGTCCTTGGTCACCCTGTCGGCGCCATGCTTGGTGCGCGAAAAGATGATGACGGACTTCATTGCCTCGTCGGCGAGCATCGTCGACAGCACCTGGCGCTTCTGCTTGGTGCGGGCGAAGACAACACCCTGCACGATCTCGGCTGCTGCGGTGCTGTGAGGCGCCACCTCGACGCGGATCGGGTTCTTCAGCAGGCCTTTCGCCAGTTCGGCGATTTCGGCCGGCATGGTCGCCGAGAACAGCACCGTCTGACGGTCCGGCGCGGTCGCCCTGGCGATGCGCTTGACGTCGTTGATGAAGCCCATGTCGAGCATGCGGTCGCCTTCGTCCAGCACCAGCCATTTGGTGTCGGCAAGCACAAGATCGCCCTCACGCACCAGGTCGGTCAGCCGGCCGGGCGTGGCAATCAAAATGTCGACGCCGGGAGCAATCTTCTTCACCTGGCTGAAGCGCGAGACGCCGCCAAGCACGAGTGCTGTCGAGACATGCGCGCCCTTGGCGAGCAGCTTGATCATCTCTTCGATCTGCACGGCAAGCTCACGCGTCGGCGCCAGGATCAGCGCGCGAGCGGTCTTCGGCCGGCGCTTGGTGCCGAGCGCGATGATCTTCGACAGGATCGGCAGCGCGAACGCCGCGGTCTTGCCCGAACCGGTCTGGGCGATGCCAAAAATGTCACGGCCTTCCAGCTGCGGCGGGATCGCCTGGGCCTGGATCGGCTTCGGCTCGGTGAAGCCGGCGCCATGGGTGGCCTTGAGCAGCGCGCCGGTGATTCCAAGTGCTGCGAAACCCGAAAGTTCCCCAGTGTTCGTACCGGTCAAATTGTTTTCACCGGTCAAAGTGTTTTCGTTGGTCAAAGTATTCTTCTTTCACGCGGCTCGTGGCCGCAAACATCGATGGCGGCAGGGCGCAACCTGCCGTCGAAAAAACTGTCATGAAACGACAAGGCGGCGGACACTATCGTCCGCACGGCTGCGCTGTCGTGCCCGCAGGCATCATGCCACGGGGCTTTTTCGCCGCCTTGCCGATATGTCGGAAAGAGGGAAAACAGACGCAACCAGTCTCATTCGTCGAGAAGGCCGGATACTCCCGGCCCAAGCGCCTATGTCGCCGCATATGGCCCAGTTCGCCGCGGAATGCAAGGGGCGCCATGTTGCGGCGCAGCAAATCGACGGCAAAAGCCGCGCTTGCGCTCCCCTGCCTGCATGATTACCACAAATCAGCTTCCGTATTGGGGATCGACCGATGAAGGACGTGCTGAAGGAACTCGAGCGCCGCCGCGACATGGCACGCATGGGCGGCGGTCAGGCCCGGATCGACGCACAGCACAAGAAGGGCAAGCTCACCGCGCGAGAACGCATCGACGTCTTTCTCGACGAGGGCTCGTTCGAGGAGTTCGACATGTATGTCGAGCATCGCTCGACCGATTTCGGCATGGAGAAGACCAAGATCGCCGGCGACGGCGTCGTCACCGGCTGGGGTACCGTCAACGGCCGCCCGGTCTATGTCTTCGCCAAGGATTTTACCGTGTTCGGCGGCTCGCTGTCCGAGGCCCACGCCGAAAAGGTGGTCAAGGTGCAGGAGATGGCGCTGCGCAACCGCGCACCGATCATCGGCCTCTACGACGCCGGCGGCGCCCGCATCCAGGAAGGCGTGGCAGCACTTGGCGGCTATGCCGAGATCTTCCAGCGCAATGTGCTCGCCTCCGGCGTCATCCCGCAGATTTCGCTGATCATGGGCCCTTGCGCCGGCGGCGACGTTTATTCGCCGGCCATGACCGATTTCATCTTCATGGTTCGCGACACCTCCTACATGTTCGTCACCGGGCCGGACGTGGTGAAGACCGTCACCAACGAGACAGTCACCGCCGAGAGCCTCGGCGGCGCCTCCGTCCACACGACGAAGTCCTCGATCGCCGATGGCGCCTATGACAATGACGTCGAGGCGTTGCTGCAGATGCGCCGGCTGGTCGATCTGCTGCCGGCCTCCAACACGGCTGATATCCCCGAGATCGAATGCTATCAGTCGGTCACCGATCACGATCTGTCGCTCGACCGGCTGATCCCCGACAACGCCAATAAACCCTACGACATCAAGGAGTTGATCCTTAAAGTTGCCGACGAGGGTGATTTCTTCGAGATCCAGCAGAGTTTTGCAAAAAACATCGTCACCGGTTTCGGGCGCGTCGAAGGCCGCACGGTCGGCTTCGTCGCCAACCAGCCGATGGTGCTGGCGGGCGTGCTCGACTCGGACGCCAGCCGCAAGGCGGCGCGGTTCGTTCGCTTCTGCGACTGTTTCTCGATTCCGATCGTCACCTTAGTCGACGTTCCGGGCTTTCTGCCCGGCACCGCGCAGGAATATGGCGGGCTGATCAAGCATGGCGCCAAGCTTTTGTTCGCCTATGCCGAGGCGACCGTTCCGAAGATCACCGTCATCACCCGAAAGGCCTATGGCGGTGCGTATGACGTGATGGCGTCAAAGCATCTGCGCGGCGACATGAACTATGCCTGGCCGACGGCGCAGATCGCAGTGATGGGCGCCAGAGGCGCCGTTGAGATCATCTATCGCAAGGACATCGGCGATGCGGAGAAGATCGCAGCGCATACAAAGGCTTACGAGGATCGCTTCCTGTCGCCCTTCGTCGCCGCCGAGCGCGGCTACGTCGATGAGGTGATCATGCCACATTCGACCCGTCGTCGCATCGCGCGCGCGCTCCGCATGCTGCGCAACAAGGATATGCAGAACCCTTGGAAGAAGCACGACAACATTCCGCTGTGACGGCGCTGACAGCGCGAAAGCGGCCACAGCAAAAGCTCACTCCGCTTCCGCCGCGCCAAATCCTGCTCCCATGGTGGCACGGACAGCGCCCGCCCAAGGTGTCGCGTGGTTGTCGATGCGCATCTGAAAAATGAAATAGGTCGGCGAGCAGAAGCCGATACCTTTCACCTTACCGATACCAGGCGTGTCTGGTGGCAGCGACTGGCACATATAGTCCTCGCGGCAGAAATGATCGGCCGAGCAAGCCGGCCGGTTGCCGCGATTGACCGCGCCGCCGAGGCACTGGTCGAAATTGTTGGTCGCCACGCAAGTGTCGAATTTCTTGCCGCCGACCAGCCCGCAGATCTCGTTCGGCATCGGCTTGCCCGGCTTGAAGCCGGCAAAGGCACGATCCTTGTCGTCGCAGCCGCGATAGGCGATGCCGGCCGGCACGCCGATCTTCGGCGGCCGGCACGTGTAGGCGGTGCGCGAAATGTCGGTCGCGAAGGCCGCAAACTGGCCTGATATGCTGTAGCGGTCGTTGAAAGGCTGCGTGCCGTTGCTGGCGATCGAGCCGGTCAGGCACGGGTGGCCGGCAAACATCTTGTCGCTGTCCTTAGGCAACAGGCATTGCGCCAGTTTGGTCCGCACGCCCGACGCAGTCGCCAGCGGCGTGCAGACAGTGCCGCCGCCGCATTGCCAAGTCGTGCCGAAACGGGCCGCATCCTCCGGCATCAGGCACGGCATCGCCATTGCGGCCGGCGCATAGGCGACCTCGCCGGCGTCCTTCCATGCCGCCGGCGGCGCGAAGGACAATGGGCGGAAGCGGTTCGGCTCCTTGCCTTCTGCCGTCGCGCGCAGCCAGGCCTCGCGCCGCGGCATCTCGGCATTAAGATGCGGAGAGATGCCGACCTCGATGCGGTTCAGCGGCGACGTGGTCTTGTCGTCGAGACCGATGAAATGGAAACCGGCGGTCGAACCCGCCTGGTGGCACCCCTGACAGGCGCCATTATCCAGCCGCTCGACCAGCGCTTCCGGCGTGCGCACCAGCTTCAAGGCGGAATAATCGAGCCCGACAAAATCCGCAGGCTGGAACAGCGGCGTGAACGGGTGATTGGCCTGCCTCGCGCTGCCGAAGGTCGACCATGAGATGACTTTTTTCGCCAGGAACTCATCGGGGATTTCGTAGACGCCGAGATCGACCGCCGCGAGATTGGCGCTGATATAGTCGGCGAGTTTCGCTTTCAGCGCGGCGTCTTCCGAGAGCAGCGCCACATCCGGCGTGTTTTCCAGCGGCCTCTCGCTGACCGTCTCTCCATCGATGCCAAAAATCCGCATGAGATAGGCGGCCTGGCCGCCGAATTCGGTCTCCTGGCCGGAGGGAAAGCGCACCACTTGTGCGTTGAGCTCGAGCTGCTTGAAGCTCAGTCCCGCCTTATCCAGCGGCCCACCGATGAGCCAGCCGGTATCGACGGTCTCGTCGAGCTGTGGCGTCCAGCGTCCGGCAACGCCGACGCAGCCGCCATCTGCGTCTGGCGTGGCGCTGTAAATGGCATTGAAGTTGAACGGCAGGCGCGAGGCCAGAACCTTGCCGTTCTTCTTGAAGCTGTAGGCGAGGCGATAAATGAAACGCACCTCGCCGCAACTCCCGTCGGCGCGCGCTTCGGTGAAATCGCGCCGGTCGATCCTATTGACGACACCGACCAGCCTGAAGCGCGCGGCGCCGGTCTTCAGCCAGCGCATGTCCATGATGCGGCCGACATTGCCGTCGGTGACTTCGTAGAGCGGCCGCCCGCCAGCCTTCATCTCGGCCCGCAGCGCGGCGACATCGCCGGCAATCGTTTCGACGATTGCGTGATAGCCCGGTGCCTTGTCATAGAGCGTCTTCAGGTCGCCCTTGCCATCGACGCCGAAAATGCCGGCGAAACCAAAACCCTTGGCATCGAGGGCGGCGAGCACGGCCGGATCGTCGACGATGGTCACGAGACCTTCGGCGCGCGCGGTGTGTGCCATGAAAACGGCGATGAAGACTGTGGCAAGCAGCGCGACCCAGCGGTTCATCCAGCAGTCACCTCGTTGCGACGTTCGGCAAGCTGGCGCAGCACCGGCAGCAGCGCCAGCGGCAAGTCTTCGGCGATCAGCCCCGGTCCGAAACGGCTGCCGGCCTCGGCATGGATCCAGACCGCTGCGCAGGCGGCTTCGAAAGCCGGCATGCCTTGCGCCAGAAAGCCGGCGATGATGCCCGACAGCACGTCGCCCGAACCGGCGGTGGCCAGCCATGGCGCGCCATTGCCGTTGATCGCTGCTCTGCCATCGGGCGCCGCGATCACCGTGTCCGCGCCCTTGTAGACGACGATGGCGCCGGCGCGCTCGGCGGCAGTGCGCGCCTTGGCCAGCTTGGACAGGTTCGTGTCTCCGGCGATGTCCGGAAACAGCCTGGCGAATTCGCCCTCATGCGGCGTCAGCACCAGCGCCGGCGCGTTCGGACGACGGGCGGCTTCGAACAAAACGTTCGGCGCATCGCGAAACGAAGTGATGCCATCGGCATCGAGCACCAGCCCGTCGACCCTGCCGTCTGGCCGCTGCCCGGTAGCCAGCACGCCGAGGGCAAAATCACGTGTTTTTTCGCCGACGCCAAATCCGGGCCCGAGGACGAAAGCCGACGGCCGGCGGCGGCCGATGAATTCCTGTACGTCCGCAACGCTGTCACTCTTGTGCAGCATGATCGAGGTCAGATGCGCGGCATTTACCTGCAGCGCGTTCGCCGGCGACAGCACGGTCACCGCCCCTGCCCCGCTTCTGGCCGCGGCAAGCGCCGACAGCCGTGCGGCACCCGTCGCCGATGGCCCGCCGGAAAAAACGCCGACATGGCCGCGCCTGTATTTATGGGTGTCGACGGCTGGAACAGGGAAATCCCCGATCCAAAGCGGCGGGGTGTTCTCGAAGGTCCGCGGTTCAAGCTGCGCAATGATCCCGTCGCCGATGCCGATGTCGGCAAGCACCAGCTCGCCGCACATCTCGCGCCCAGGCAACAGCAGATGGCCGGGCTTTTTTCGCGCAAACGTCACCGTGACGCGGGCACGGAATGCCTGGCCGAGACTCTGGCCACTCTCGCCTGACACGCCTGAGGGCAGATCGACCGCGACGACAGGCAGGCTCAGTTCTGTCGCAACCTCGACCGCCCTGGCGGCATCTCCGGACAGCGGCTTGGACAGCCCTGCCCCATAAAGCGCATCGACCACGATCGAGCCTGTCTCGGCAACAAACTCCGATAGCGGCCGAGGCCTGACCGGACACTCCGAAGCAGCGAGCGCCGCATCGCTGCCGGCTTTGGGCGAGCCGGACGCCCACACGGCTACGTCGACGGCGCTGTCCCTCAGAATGCGGGCGACGACATATCCGTCGCCGCCGTTGTTGCCGGGACCGCACAGGACGTGGACCCGTCTGGCAACTGGAAAATGGGCGAGCACCACGGCAGAGACCGCGGCACCTGCGTTGCGCATAAGGTCTATGCCGGCCAATGGGCCGGTGGCGATCGCCAGCCGGTCGGCCTCGGTCGTCTCGGCCGGAGACAAAAGTTCGTTATTCATGGAGTGCCGATACGCATTGGCTCAAGCCCGATCCTTGTGTTCAAACCCCGATCCTGGTGTTCAAAGATCGTCCAGTTTTCGGTTCGAAGCAAACGGGTGCCGAGATGGCGCAATCGGTAAGCACATCGTTGGGGACAATGGCGTCGCCGAAACACAATTGCCTGCAAAGTGCGCTATATGCTCAATTATTGTGCGGACGGGAGCGCTGACAATGTGTAGGTTCCCAGTATCCATGACGCATCCAACGCAGCGAATGACGCGAAATCACATCCTGACGCGGCATGGCATCGAAATCGCGTGATACCGCTTCGAATCCCCTCAAATTGGCACAGTTCGTGCTTGAAGGAGGCGCAAGCGGGGCTCACAACCCGTCTTTTTGGCAGTGGAGGCCACTTTTTACATGAAAAAGATCGAAGCGATCATCAAGCCGTTCAAGCTAGACGAAGTGAAGGAAGCGCTTCAGGAGGCCGGGCTGCAAGGCATCACCGTTACGGAGGCCAAGGGTTTTGGCCGCCAGAAGGGCCATACCGAACTCTATCGCGGCGCCGAATATGTTGTCGATTTTCTGCCCAAGGTGAAAATCGAGGTCGTGCTCGGTGACGACGCAGTCGAAGGCGCGATCGAAGCCATCCGAAAGGCCGCCCAGACCGGCCGCATCGGCGACGGCAAGATCTTCGTCTCCAACATCGAGGAAGTCGTGCGCATCCGCACCGGCGAAACAGGGATGGACGCGGTCTGAGGTTTCTGATTTCAGATCATCTCCTCGAAACGTCATCAGACAGGGAAACATGACATGACGACAGCCAAAGACATCATGAAGCAGATCAAGGACAACGACGTGAAATTCGTTGACCTGCGCTTCACAGATCCGAAGGGCAAGCTGCAGCACGTGACGATGGATGTCGTTGAGGTCGAGGAAGACATGTTTGCCGACGGCGTCATGTTCGACGGATCGTCCATCGCCGGCTGGAAGGCGATCAACGAGTCCGACATGGTGCTGATGCCCGACACCGAGACGGTGCATATGGACCCGTTCTTCGCACAGTCGACCATGGTCATCCTGTGCGACATCCTCGATCCAATTTCCGGAGAATCCTACAACCGCGACCCGCGCGGCACCGCCAAGAAGGCCGAAGCCTACATGAGGGCCGAAGGCATCGGCGATCAGATCTTCGTCGGCCCGGAAGCCGAGTTCTTCGTCTTCGACGACGTCAAGTACAAGGCCGACCCGTACAACACCGGCTTCAAGCTCGACTCCACCGAATTGCCGTCCAACGACGACACCGACTATGAGACCGGCAACCTCGGTCACCGCCCGCGTATCAAGGGCGGCTATTTCCCGGTGCCGCCGATCGATTCGGCACAGGACATGCGCTCGGAGATGCTGACCGTGCTCGCCGAAATGGGCGTGCGCGTCGAAAAGCATCACCACGAAGTCGCAGCTGCCCAGCACGAACTCGGCATCAAGTTCGACACGCTGGTCCGCAACGCCGACAAGATGCTGATCTACAAGTATGTCGTGCACCAGGTCGCCAACGCCTACGGCAAGACGGCCACCTTCATGCCGAAGCCGGTTTTCGGCGACAACGGCTCGGGCATGCACGTCCACCAGTCGATCTGGAAGGGCGGCAAGCCGACCTTCGCGGGCAATGAATATGCCGGCCTCTCGGAGAGCTGCCTGTTTTACATCGGCGGCATCATCAAGCACGCCAAGGCCATCAATGCCTTCACCAACCCGCTTACCAACTCCTACAAGCGCTTGGTGCCCGGCTATGAAGCGCCGGTGCTGCTCGCCTATTCGGCCCGCAACCGCTCTGCCTCCTGCCGCATTCCATTCGGCTCATCGCCGAAGGCCAAGCGCGTCGAGGTCCGCTTCCCCGATCCGGGCGCGAACCCCTACCTCGCCTTTGCCGCCATGCTGATGGCCGGCCTCGACGGCATCAAGAACAAGATCCATCCCGGCCAGCCGATGGACAAGGATCTCTATGACCTGCCGCCGAAGGAACTGAAGAAGATCCCGACCGTCTGCGGCTCTCTGCGCGAAGCGCTGCAGAACCTCGATAAGGACCGCGGCTTCCTGAAGGCCGGCGGCGTGTTCGACGACGACCAGATCGACAGCTATATCGAGCTCAAGATGGCCGAAGTGATGCGCTTCGAAATGACCCCGCATCCGGTCGAGTATGACATGTATTACTCGGTCTGACCGACCGTTAAGAGACAAGAAAAAACCCCGGCGGAGACGCCGGGGTTTTTTCTTGTCATCTGTCGTAGGAGCCAATCGAGATATGGCCGTGCGGATAGAAGTCGGTAAGTCGGATAGGCAGAAAACAATGCGAGGTTTTCATAGTACGGCAACAGGAACGTTATATTAGTGCTCTTTAACGCGACCTATTTATTGTCGATCGCTAATGCATCATACTAAGGCGGTGGCTTATCAAGCGGAGGGGGCGATGCAAATCCATTTTCTCGATGTAGGTCAAAGCCAGTATGGCGACTGCATATTGATTCAGGCGAACAGCAGAACCATCCTTATCGACGGTGCTCACAAGGGCGACTTCACAGGATCCTCTGGGCACCTTTCCATCCCCGCGCAGCTCCGTGAATTGATGGACCAGCCGGAAGGACCGCTCGAACTTTCTCTGCTCATCCTGACGCACTGTCATTCCGATCACATCGGGTGCCTGCCGGAAATGGTTGAGCGGGAGGTCATCGCGCCCAAGGTCACTCTGGTTGCCGATGAGTTTGCTGGATATGGACTCGCGCTCGGCAGCGATGCATCCGATCGCCTGCGGTTTCGTGTCCTGGCCAGCCTTCAGGAAGAGCCTCTGGCTCCCGGATTGAGCGATGCAACCGTACAGGCGTTCATATCCGACGCCGCTTCCCAGCGTGATCTGTACATCGAGATGATTGAAACATTGGAGCAGCGCGGCACGAGAGTCGTTCGCTACCGCGGTCTCGACGATCCGGAGATTTCTGATCTTGAAGAGCAGTTCCGCAATATCGGTCTGAAGGTTCTCGGACCGTCAGCGGAACAAATTGTCCTGTGCGCGGAAACCATCGCGCAATTCGATCGTGACGCTGTCGACGCGATTGCCAGCCTGCAGGCCGGCGATCTCGACGACGTGGCCATCTACCGGACACTTACCGACGGCAATCCGACACCGGACGTCATTCTTCCCGATGCCGTCCTCGACTTTCTCGACAGACCTGGCGCAGGCGCCGCCAAGAATAACCAGAGCATTGTCATCTCCGTGGGAAAAGGAGCCAATCGTTGCTTGCTCACCGGCGACATGCAGTTCGCCGAGGCCGAGGTCGAAGGCCTTGAAAATGAAATGGCGGCTCTTTTGGACCATGTGGTCGAAGCGGGACCGTATGCGTTCATCAAGCTGCCGCACCATGCCTCCTACAACGCTTTCGAGGAGCATGTGCTGTCGCGATTCCCCGACACCCGATTCTTTGGTATGTCGACCGGCCGCAACGGAGCGGCGCATCCAAATCCAAAGGTGCTGCGGCTGCTTCGCAATTCAAGCAATCCGCTCATCTGGGCCAGAACGGACAAGAACGGCCAGTTCACGGTCGACGTTTCCCGGGGACAGGTAAGGATCAGCATAACAGAGGGCGAATTGAGCGATCCACAGCCCAAACCGCGTGACGAATTGGTCCTCGAGCCCGCAACGGCCATCTCAACGGTGACAATGCCGGCTGGGCCGCCACCGGCCTCGCTTGGCGGAAATCCAATTTCCGGGATGGCCGCGTCTCAGCTTCCGGCCGATGCAATTTTGGAGATCACCGCGAAGATCCCGGCACTGCTGAAGCGGGTAACCATCACGGTAGACATCGAGCAAAACACAGTTGGTGCGGTTTCTGCCTCCGACGATATGACGAAGCGCTATCTGGGAAATCGCCGTGTCCTGCCCAGGCTGTTGTTCTTGACTGATCCTCAACGGCTGCGGCGCAAGATCGGCGATGCAGGTTATGACACGGCGAGGACCATGATCGAGGAAGGCGGCAGTACGCTTGTCGAAGCCACGGGCGAGGAAGCTACCTTCACCAAGATCAGGAATAGCGCGACGGGAGTGAAGGGTGTTGTAATCCTCGGCGACTACAATGTCGTGCCCGCGCTGATATACGACGTTCTGCCTCCAGACCTGAGGGACAGAGTCTCGGCGAATTCGGATCCTGACCGCTTTGTCGTCTGGAGCGACCAACGATATGGCGATGTCGACGGAGACGGTCTCGGGGAATTGCCAGTGTCGCGAATTCCCGACTGTTCGAGCGCGGCGTTCCTGCTGGGTTGCCTCACGGCCGAAGACAACCGCACCACACCGATCAAGTTCGCGTCGCGGAATGCCGAGCGACCGTTTGCGGATAACGTGTTCCGTAGGCTTGGCGGACGGGGTCAAATGTTGGTCAGCGGCCCGGACGACTTCGGAAACGTTCGGACCGGGCACTTCGATGCGCGGCAGCTCTATTTCATGCTACACGGTTCCGACACCGACGGAACCCGGTTTTGGGGCGAAGACGATGGAGGAGCGGTCGAGGCGGTGAACCTCACCAATCTTGCCGGCGCCATCAAGGCCCATGGAGCCACCGTGCTCACCGGCTGTTGCTGGGGCGCCCTGACGGTGCAGGAGATCGCGACACGGGCAAGCGATCACTGGGCGGTCACGCCGAGGACCGTCGCTTCGTCGTTGGCATTGCGTTTTTTGGAGCTCGGAGCGCTCGCCTATGTCGGTTGCACCGGTGCCCACTATTCGCCGTTGGACGGTCAGCTGAATTTTTTCGGGGAGCCCATCCACCGCAGCTTCTGGACGGCCTTCGCAGCTGGGGCTGCGCCGGCGCAGGCTTTGTTTCAAGCCAAGCAGGCCTATATAAGGGATATGCCTCACGGCCGTGTAACTGCCCCGGAATGGGCGATCGAGTATAAAATCCTGAGGCAATTCACTTGCTTGGGACTGGGATGGTAGTCCAAGCGGTGGTAGTGTGGGATTAGAAAGGTGGCTGTCATGGCGAAGAGTCCCAAGACAATTGCAGAAGAAAATATGAAGGGTTGGACGGCGATCGATGAGATTCCGATCGACTCTACGTCGCTTCCCAAGGTCGACGGGGTTGGAGCGGACCTTGACCACCTGAAAGTAAAATACTTCGGCCAAGGAAAACCGCGCGGGTCGGATGCCGGGGCGGGCCGCGTCCGAGACCCCAATGAATCCGATGATGCGGCGTTGGTGGTTATGGAACGTCAGGGCGAGCACGATTTCGCCCCCGGCCGGAAGACTGTAATTGTGCGCGGTAACAAGGTAGTCGGCACGCAGGGCTGAAGCTTCAGACCCACTATCTTTAGCTTCAGCCCGCTATCGTTGCGAACAATCTCGATGCTCGACTGTCTTTAGTTGCGGCGAGTCAACGACATCATCCGCCACATCACGGCGCAGACGCTGGCGTCTACGCCGTGCGGAATGCTCAGGCTGCGGCCTTCTTCTCTGCCGTGCTCACGGAGGCGATCGTCTTCAGGATCTGGGAAGCGATCTGGTAGGGGTCGCCCTGCGAGTTCGGGCGGCGATCCTCGAGATAACCCTTATAGCCGTTGTTGATGAAGGAATGCGGCACTCGGATCGAGGCGCCGCGGTCAGCGATGCCATAGCTGAACCTGTTCCACGGCGCGGTCTCATGTTTGCCGGTCAAACGCTTGTCGTTGTCCGGGCCATAGACTGCGATGTGGTCCATCAGGTTTTTGTCGAAGGCGGCCATCAGCGCCTCGAAATAGGCCTTGCCGCCGACTTCGCGCATATGGGCGGTCGAGAAATTGGCGTGCATGCCGGAACCGTTCCAGTCGGTGTCGCCGAGCGGCTTGCAGTGATATTCGATGTCGATGCCGTATTTCTCGGTGAGGCGCTGCATCAGGTAGCGGGCCATCCACATCTGGTCGGCGGCCTTCTTGGAGCCCTTGCCGAAAATCTGGAATTCCCACTGGCCCTTGGCGACCTCGGCGTTGATGCCTTCATGGTTGATGCCGGCGGCAAGGCAGAGGTCGAGATGCTCCTCGACGATCTGCCTAGCGACGCTGCCGACGTTGCTGTAGCCGACGCCGGTGTAGTACGGGCCTTGCGGCGCCGGGTAGCCGCTTTCGGGGAAGCCGAGCGGGCGGCCGTCCTTGTAGAAGAAGTATTCCTGCTCGAAGCCGAACCAGGCTCCCTCGTCATCGAGGATGGTGGCGCGCTTGTTGGATGCATGCGGCGTCACGCCGTCCGGCATCATGACTTCGCACATGACGAGCACGCCATTGGTGCGCGCGGGATCCGGATAGATGGCGACCGGCTTCAGCACGCAGTCGGACGAGTGGCCCTCGGCCTGCATGGTCGAAGAACCGTCGAAGCCCCACAGCGGAAGCTGGTCGAGCGTCGGGAACTCGGCATATTCCTTGATCTGCGTCTTTCCGCGAAGGTTGGGAACCGGGGTGTATCCATCGAGCCAAATGTACTCGAGCTTGTATTTCGTCATTCTAGCCTCTCGTTGCTTGATCACCGAACCTTGGACGGCGCTGGCGTGCCAGCCACCCTGCAGCCGACCTGCCGGACTATTAAAAAGCAATTCGTGTGCCATTTTCACCGGCAAAGGATGCGACAAAACTGACGCCGCATCCCGACAAATTCGTTGCGTCGTCATCGCAATGCGTCCGGATCAATCACAAGCATATTTTGTATAAATAATAGGCAGTTGCTGATCTTTTTATAATCATATTGCCTAACTGGATTGCAGAACCTATCTTCGGGTAAGGTTGAATCGGCAAGGCTCCGAAGAAGAAAGGAGACCGACAATGGAAATCACTCCTACCCGTCAGTCGGCCAAAATCCTGATGTTCCCGGTGGCAGCACGCGCTTCTGCCTCAAATTTAAGCGGAAAGGCTAAGTTCGCGGCAGAACTTGCTTCATTGCGCAACCGTATGGATTTCGGAAGCGGCTGGTATCACGAAGCGGCCATCGAAGAAGAGAAGCAGGACCGGAAGAGCTAAAGGCCCTTCCTTCCGCCCCGCTTCCGAAGAATTGAAAAGCCCGGCGCGATCACTCGCGCCGGGCTTTTCATTTTCGCCGTCAGGCCAGGATCAGGTCTTGGCGTGCAAGTTCGTTCCCAGCGTATCCTTGACGAAAATCATACCGATGATCAGCGACATCGCCGCGATCACCACCGGATACCAGAGGCCGTAATAGATGTCGCCCTTGTAGGCGCTGAGCGCGAACACCGTTGCTGGCAGCAGGCCGCCGAACCAGCCATTGCCGATGTGATAGGGCAATGACATGCCGGTGTAGCGGATGCGTGTCGGGAACATCTCGACCAGGATCGCGGCGATCGGTCCGTAGACCATGGTCACGTAAAGGACCAGGATGAACAGGATGCCGATGACCTTTGCCCAGCTGACCTGTTCAGGGTCGGCAAACATCGCAAAGGCGCCTGCTTCCGGGACGTTGTAGACGGTGATCTCGGGCGCTCCCGCCGCAGCCTCATCGGCCGTCAGCAGCTTGTCCTTGATCGCCTGGTCGACCGCAACCGTCGTCTTGTCGCCGGCGCGGATTGCGGCGGCGTCGAGCTTCAGTTCCGGATTGGCCGCGACGAAGACGTCAAGCTTCTGGTCGGCGACCTTGGCTGCAGCACGCTTGAGCGGATAGCCGCCATCCTGCAACGCAATGTTGATTGCCTTCTTGAAGGCGGCGTCGCTTGACGGTGCCTTGCCTGCGGCTGCCACGGCATCATAGGACGCCACCGTTTCGGCGCCGATCTTGACACTGGCCGCGGTCCCCGGAGCCGCTGTCGTGACAATGTCATAGGGCACGGAGCTCTTGGCGAGGAAGTCCGTCGCAATATCGCACGACGTGAGGGGCTTGCGCGTTCCGGTTGGATTGAACTGGAACTTGCAGTCGCCAGGCGCAGCGGTAATCGTGGCACGGGTGTTTTGCTGCGCAGTGGCGAGCGCCGGATTGGCTGCCCAGGTCAGCGCCTTGAACAGCGGAAATGTGGTGACGATCGCCAGCGCCAGGCCCGCCATGATGATCGGCTTGCGGCCAATTTTGTCGGAGAGCCAGCCGAACACGACGAAGAAGATCGTGCCGAGCGCCAGCGCGATGGCGATCATGATGTTGACCGACTGGCCGTCGACCTTGAGCACGTTCTGCAGGAAGAACAGTGCGTAGAACTGCCCGTTGTACCAAACCACGGCCTGGCCAGCAGTAAGGCCGAGAAGCGCCAAAATGGCGATCTTGGCATTTTTCCATTGGCCGAACGCTTCCGTCAGTGGCGCCTTGGAGCCTTTACCTTCGTCCTTCATCCGCTGGAATGTCGGCGATTCGGCAAGCGACAGGCGTATCCAGACCGAAATGCCCAGCAGGACCGCAGAGACCAGGAACGGTATGCGCCAGCCCCAGGCCGCGAAGTCTTCCTTGCTCAGCGAATTCTGCACGATCAGGATGACGATCAGCGACAGGAACAGGCCGAGCGTGGCTGTCGTCTGGATCCACGACGTGTAGAAGCCACGACGATCGTCGGGAGCGTGCTCGGCGACGTAGGTCGCAGCACCGCCATACTCGCCACCCAGCGCCAGGCCTTGCAGCATGCGCAGCGCGACCAGGATGATCGGCGCCGCGATGCCCCAACTGGCAGCGCCAGGAAGTATGCCGACCAAGAAGGTCGACAGACCCATGATCAGGATGGTGACGAGAAAGGTGTATTTACGGCCGACGAGATCGCCGATGCGGCCAAACACCAGCGCCCCGAATGGGCGCACGAGGAAGCCCGCGGCAAAAGCCAGCAGCGTGAAGATGTTGCGCGTTGTTTCGGGATATTGCGTGAAGAACGCGGCGCCGATCGCGGCCGCCAAAGTGCCGTAGAGATAAAAATCATACCATTCGAAAACGGTGCCGAGTGAGGAAGCGAAGATGACTTTCTTCTCTTCCCGCGTCATGCCGCGGCTTGCTCTGCCGGCGGTCGCTGCCATTACCATGAATTCGTCCTCCCGTGATATCTCGCTGTGCTTGATGCTGCGCGGTGTCGTGCCTCTGGACACGAACTCGCGCAGCTACCGCCGCAAGAAATGACAGAAAGCGCCGCCCAGAGGCAGGCCGTCTTTGGGATTATGACTTTGGTCCAATATGCAACGCGGGCGGCGATTGCGGTCAGGCTTTGAGTGCCTCGAGCAGGCCGACGGCGGCCATCATGTCGCGCTTGCGGGCCGAGCGGCGGGCGACAGCTTCCGCGTCATGGCCCCAGTGCTCGGCCTGCCAGTCCTCGTCGACATGGCCGGCAGTCCAGGCGGCGTCGCCGTCGATCTCGCCGAAATCGACGGCCAGCGCCAGCAGGGCCGATCCCGTCAGCGACGTCATGACGTGGATGGCCGCCAGCCGTAGCGGGTCGGCGCGCTGGGCAAGATGGACACCGAGCACAGCGATACTCTCACGCGGCTGCTCGACATGGATCACTCCTTCGGCGAGATGAAACCGGGCGCCAAGCGCGCTCCGCGCCCAATCGATGATGGGATCCCAATGTTCGTTCTGCCGGTCGACCAGCCCTTGTGGAGCGTCGGCGCGATAGCAGAGCAGATCGGACGAGGCGAAACGCAGGATGTCCTCCAGCACCGCTTGCGGGTCGCTGGCGACGCCGTCGATGGCCGTATTGACCAGACGCATGACCGGCATCGTCACCGGGTCGATAGTCTCACCTTGCGCGGCGAACTCGTCGGCGACTAGAGCGGCCGCTTTTTCGGTCGGCAGGACCAGCAGCGCCTTGCCCGGCGTGCGGACCGGCTTGCCAACGAGATGAATGGCAAAACCATCTTCGGCCGGTGCGACCGAAACGGCTTTGTAGAAGCGTTTCGGCAAGTGCGTCTTCATCTGGATTTGGGCACGGCGCACCGGATCCGGATCGGAAAGCTGCTTTCCCGCTTCGAGGTCGTTGAGGATATCGCGCATGCCGGAGCCTTTCATCCGGGGATCTGTTTTCGGGCTGGCCGGTTCACGATGATCAGGCCGGCTGCGATGAGGCCGAGTGCCAGGAAAATACGAACGCTCAGCGGCTCGTTCAAGAAGATGGCGCCGCACAGAACGCCGAACACCGGCGACAGGAAGGTGAAGCTCGAGAGGCCCGATGCCGGATAGCGCCTGATCAGCCAGAACCACAGCACATAGGTGAACGCAACGATGTAGACCGCCTGGAAAAGCAGGGCCAAGGTCGGCAAGGCGGCGAACTCGCGGACGGGCGGCCCGGCGAAAGGCAGCACCAAGGCGCCTACCACGGCAGCGCCGGCCAGTTGGTAGAGCAGCAATTTCTCCGCGCTCGTTTCCGCCAATTTCGTCCGCTTGATGACGATGTAGGTCAAGGCCCAGAGAATGCCGGCGCCGAGACTGAGCAGATCACCGGTCAGTGTCGAACCATTGTCGGCGCTCAGCTGGTCGGAGAACACTGCGACCAATCCGGCGAAAGCGAGCAGAAGGCCGACGAGCCGGCGCACGGTGATGCGTTCGTTCAGCAGGAAATGCCCGCCGACCAGCACCCAGAACGGCATGGTGTTGACCAGCAAGGTGTTGCGCGCGACGGTCGTCTGTTCGAGCCCGACATAGAGAAACAGGAACTCGAGACCAAAAAGCGCGCCTGCCAGAATGCCGGCGACAAGGGTTCCGTCGCGGGTAAAAAGCACAATGCCGCGCCAGCGGCACCAGATGAGAACGCACAGCCCTCCAATGACCGACCGTGCGATCGACAGGAAAACGGGATCGTAGCCGGCATAGGAGATCTTGGCGGCGACATAGTTCAGCCCCCAGGAAAAGGTCAGCCCGACCATGATGGCGGCGGCCGCCATGTCGACCGTGTCGCGGCGGTCGAGCGTATCGGTGGCGATACCCACAGGCTCTAATCCTCCGCGCTTGCGTCGTCGAAGCCGATCAGGTTCCAGCTCTGGCGCATATGCGGCGGCATCGGTGCGGTGACGTCGATAAAACCCTTGTCGGGATGCGGGATGACGATGCGGCGCGCGTGCAGATGCAAGCGGTTCTGCATGCCGCCGGGAAAATCCCAATTGGTGTCGGCCTCGAAATATTTGGGGTCACCGATGATCGGGCAGCCGATGTGAGCGGCATGGACGCGAAGCTGATGGGTGCGGCCGGTATAGGGCTCCATCTCCAGCCAGGTCATCGTCTGCGCCGCCTGCTCGATGATACGGTAGTAAGACACCGCATGGTCGGCGCCCTTTTCGCCATGCTTGGCGACGCGCACGCGGTCGCCGTCCGGCGTCGGCTCCTTGATCAGCCAGGTCGAGATCTTGTCCTCGCGCTTCGGCGGCACGCCCTTGACCAGCGCCCAGTAGGTCTTCTTGGTCTCACGCGCCCGGAATGCCTCGGCGAGCTTCATGGCAGCGAGCCTGGTGCGGGCGACGACCAGCACGCCTGACGTGTCGCGGTCGAGCCGATGCACCAGACGCGGTTTCTCGCCCTTCTGGTTGCGCCAGGCTTCCAGCATGTCGTCGACATTGCGGGTGACGCCCGAGCCACCCTGAACGGCAAGGCCGGCCGGCTTGTTGAAGACGAAGACTTTCGGATCTTCATGGAGCAGCATCTTGGCCAGGACGTCGGCGTCGCCCTGGTTGCGGATCGAGTGACCAGTGAGCGCGCTTTCACCCTTCTTGTCCACTTCGAGCGGCGGGATGCGGACCATCTGGCCGGGCTCGACGCGGGTATCGGCCTTCACCCTGCCGCCATCGACACGGATCTGGCCGGAGCGCAGCAGTTTTTGCAGATGGCCGAAGCCAAGACCCGGAAAATGGGTCTTGAACCAGCGGTCGAGCCGCATGCCCGCCTCGCCGGCCTCCACCGTGATCTGTTCAACACCTGCCATTGTCTCGTTTTACCCGTTTCTAGCGCATGACCTGAAATCGATTTTCGGAAAGGGTCGTGCGCAAATCAAAATGCTACAGCGTCTTTGCGCGTCCTAAGGGACGCGAGGTGCTGCAAGCGGGGGCAATAGCATTAAGGCAGGCTTCTTGCGAGCCAAAGACCCAGAAACAGGGCAATGATCGCGCCAATGAGGCTGGCAAGGGCATATCCGAACGCCGGCAGCGTCGCGCCGCGCTCCCACAGCGTCGCAAAATCGAGCGAAAAGGCGGAGAAAGTGGTGAAGCCGCCGAGGATGCCGGTGGCAACGAACAGCCGAAGCTCGTTCGATCCGCCGTAGCGCCGCGCCAGGGTCGTGATGAACAGGCCCATGGCAAAGGAGCCGACGATGTTGATCGCCATCGTGCCCCAGGGAAAACTCGGGCCGACAAGACGCAGCGCAACGAAATTGGCGACGTGGCGCAGCCCCGCACCAATAGCGCCGCCCGCGGCAACAAGCAGGAGATTAATCATCGCCGTCTACTGCCCCTACAGGGCGGCCTCGGTCAATCCCTGCTGCTCAGCGTGCGGCGCCGTCCCGAGCGGAAAAACCGTGCGAGGCTACTTTTTCCGCTCGCCGCGCAGCTTCGCCCAATAGTCGAGCCGTTTCCTGATATCGCGTTCAAAGCCGCGCTCGGGCGGATCATAGAACGTGTGGCGGCCCATCTTTTCCGGAAAATAATCCTGCCCGGAAAAAGCGTCCGGCTCGTCGTGGTCATAACGGTAGCCTGCGCCGTAATCTTCTTCCTTCATCAGCTTGGTCGGCGCGTTGAGGATGTGTTTGGGCGGCAGCAGCGAGCCGAACTCCTTCGCCGCCTGTGTGGCGGCCTTGAAGGCGGTGTAGACGGCGTTGGATTTGGGCGCGCTGGCGAGATAGACGGCAGCCTCGGCGAAGGCGAGCTCCCCCTCTGGCGAGCCCAGATAGTCGTAGGCATCCTTGGCGGCATTGGCGATGACCAGCGCCTGCGGGTCGGCCAGCCCGATATCCTCCATCGCCATGCGCACCAGCCGGCGGCCGAGATAGAGCGGATCCTCACCGGCGTCGAACATGCGGGCGAGATAATAGAGGGCGGCGTCCGGGTCGGAGCCGCGCACCGATTTGTGCAGCGCCGAAATCAGATTGTAGTGGCCGTCCTGGCCCTTGTCGTAGATCGGCGCGCGGCGCTGGACGATGCGCTGCAGGCCTTCGGCGCCGAATACCTCGCCTGATTTGGCGGCGCGCCAGACCTCTTCGGCCAGCGTCAGCGCCGCGCGGCCATCGCCATCGCTCATGCGGATGAGCATTGCCCTCGCCTCGTCGTCGAGCGGCAGCCCCCCGCCCTCGGTCTCCTCGGCCCGCGCCAGCAGCTTGGCGATGCTGTCCTCACCGAGCGAATGGAAGACCAGCACGCGGGCGCGGGACAACAGCGCGGCATTCAGCTCGAAGGACGGGTTCTCGGTGGTGGCGCCGACCAGCACGACGGTGCCGTCTTCCATCACAGGCAGAAAACTGTCCTGCTGGGCCCGGTTGAAGCGATGAATCTCGTCGACGAAAAGCAGCGTCTGACGGCCATTGGTGCGACGCAGCTTCGCCGTCTCGAACACTTTTTTCAAATCGGCGACGCCGGAAAACACCGCCGATATCTGTTCGAAGGCAAGGCTGGTTTCGCCGGCAAGCAACCGCGCGACGGTAGTCTTGCCCGTCCCCGGCGGCCCCCAGAAGATCATCGAGCCGAGCGAGCCTGAGCCGATCAGCCGCGTCAGTGCGCCGTCAGGCCCGGTCAGATGCTCCTGGCCAACGACCTCGGCAAGGTTCTTCGGGCGCAGTCGGTCGGCCAGCGGCCTGCCGGGCGGCGTCTTTTCCGGTTCATCGACACTGAACAGATCGGCCATGCACTTCTTTTCGTTGGAGCGCGATCTCGTCCGGAGGATCGAGTTCGGGCTTAGTAACGCAACACCTGGCGCAGTATCTGCCCGCCGCGCTCGACGGTAAAGCGCCACCAGCGAGTCTCCTGCATGGATGCCTGCTCCAGGGTCGCTGCGGTATCGATGGTCAAGCCATTGACCTCGCGAACGATGTCGCCCGGCTGGAAGCCGAAGCCGGCTGCGGGCGAACCGCGATTGATGTCGATCACGGTAACGCCCTTGGCATCCGTGCGCATGCCTAGCCGCTGAGCGAGCCGAGGCGACAGTTCAGCAACCTTGGCACCGGAAAACGGGCTGCGGCCGCGCAGCGTCACTTCCGCAAGTTTTGCACCTTCCGGAGCGCGCTGCAGCGCGATGTCCATCGTCGCTTGCTGGCCTTTGCTCAGCACGGCGAAGCTGGCACTGGTGCCGATCGACAGCGTCGCCATCCGGTAATCCAGCGCCTCGATACTCTCGACCGGCGTGCCGTTGAGCGACAACACGACGTCACCGGCCTTGAGCCCCGCCGTGGCCGCCGGCCCTGCTGCTTCGACAGACGAGACCAGCGCGCCGGTCGAGGTCTCCATGCCGAGCGATTCGGCGATCTGCGGCGTCACGCGCTCGAATTCGGCGCCGATATAGGGCCGCTCGAAGAAGTCGCGCCCGGCCTTGGCCGCATCGGCAAAAGCGCGAACCATGTTGGAAGGAATAGCAAAGCCGATGCCGATCGAGCCGCCGCTGCGGCTGTAGATCGCCGTGTTGATGCCGACCAGCTGGCCGCCCATGTTGATCAGCGCGCCGCCGGAGTTGCCGGGATTGATCGCGGCGTCGGTCTGGATGAAGAAACTGGAATCGGAAACGCCGATGTGGCTGCGGGCAAGCGCCGAAACAATGCCGCTGGTTGTGGTCTGGCCGACACCGAAGGGATTGCCGATGGCCAGCAACAGGTCGCCAACCTCGAGCGCGTCGGAATCACCGATGGCGACGACCGGAAATGGCTTGTCGGCGGAGATCTTGAGCACAGCGAGGTCAAGCGTCTCGTCCTTGAGCAGCACCTTGCTGTGGAATTCACGCCCGTCCGCGGTGGCGACCTTGACCTGATCGGCGTCCTTGATGACGTGGAAATTGGTCACCACTATGCCCGTCGGATCGACCAGCACGCCGGAGCCGAGCGAGGACTGCGCACGCGGCTGCGAACGGCCGAAGAACTCTTCGAAGAACGGATCGCCGTCGAAGGGCGATCTCATCTTGGCCGTTTGCGAGGCATAGACATTGACCACGGCCGGCGCCGTCTGCTTCACCAGCGGAGCGAAGGACAGTTGCACCTCCTCGCGGCCGAACGGCACGCGCTTGTCTGGACCGGAGGTGGCATTTTCGCCTTCGGCGCCGCGCAGCAGGTCGGTCAGCACATCGGACAGGCCGGGATCGGCTTTGGTGTCCTGCGCCAGCGCCTGCCTGGCCGCCGGCACGACTGCCAGCGCCATCAAGGCGCAGAGTAGAACAAGGGACAGCCGTTTTACGCGCATTCCGAATCCTCCGGGTCGGGCGCCATTGTCCCGACGATTGTGCAAAATGAAAGGCTAAGGCGCTGAAATCCGATTATTTTGGGCGGAAAGGCATGAGCTGAGCCAAGAAGTCGCAGCAAATGCTCCTTGCCGCTTCCGGAATGCGAAAAGGGGCCCGCAGGCCCCTTAAACTCACTCAGGAGAAACCGAAGCTTATGCAGCTGCGGCTTCCTCGTCGGTGCCTTCGGCCTCGATGCGGGCACGGTCGCCGGCGCCTTTGGCCGAGGTGTCGCGATCGACGAACTCGATGACCGCCATGGCGGCATTGTCACCGTGGCGGAAGCCCGCCTTCATGATGCGCAGATAACCGCCGTTGCGGGTGGCGTAGCGCGGCGCGATCGTGTCGAACAGACGCTTGACGACGCCTTCATTGCCGATCTGGGCAATCACCTGACGGCGGGCATGCAGATCACCGCGCTTGCCGAGCGTCACCAGCTTCTCGACGATCGGACGCAGATCCTTCGCCTTCGGCAATGTGGTGAGGATCTGCTCATGCTCGATGAGCGATACGGCAAGGTTGGCAAACATCGATTTGCGATGGCTTATGCTGCGGGCGAACCGGCGGCCTTTAAATCCGTGGCGCATGGCTCTTCTCCTTCATTCCGGGTTCAAGAGGCCACAGCCTCAGTTGGTTAGCCGCATGATCTTGCCCGAAAAGTCTGCAACTTTTCGGGATCATGCTCAATATTGATCTTCGTAACGCTTGGCGAGGTCTTCGATGTTTTCCGGCGGCCAATCCGGCACTTCCATGCCGAGGTGCAGGCCCATCGCCGCCAAGACTTCCTTGATCTCGTTCAGCGACTTGCGGCCGAAGTTCGGGGTGCGCAGCATCTCGGCTTCGGTCTTCTGGATCAGGTCGCCGATATAGACGATGTTGTCGTTCTTCAGGCAGTTGGCCGAACGCACCGAAAGCTCGAGCTCGTCGACCTTCTTGAGCAGCGCCGGGTTGAAGGCAAGCTCGGTCACCTGCTCGGCGGCGACTTCCTTCTGCGGCTCGTCGAAATTGACGAACAGGCCAAGCTGATCCTGCAGGATGCGAGCGGCGAAAGCCACCGCGTCCTCGCCCGAGATCGAACCGTCGGTGTCGATCGTCATGGTCAGCTTGTCATAGTCGAGAACCTGGCCCTCGCGGGTGTTCTCGACCTTGTAGGAAACCTTCTTGACCGGCGAGTAGAGGCTGTCGACCGGGATGAGGCCGATCGGCGCGTCTTCGGCGCGATTGCGGTCGGCCGGAACGTAGCCCTTGCCGGTATCGACGGTGAACTCCATGCGGATTTCAGCGCCTTCGTCCAGCGTGCAGATGACGTGGTCGGGGTTGAGGATCTCGACGTCGCCGACCGTCTGGATGTCGCCGGCGAGAACGGCGCCCGGTCCCTGCTTGCGCACGACCATGCGCTTGGGGCCGTCGCCTTCCATGCGGATGGCGATTTCCTTGATGTTCAAGACGATGTCGGTCACGTCCTCGCGCACGCCGGCGATGGACGAGAATTCATGCAGAACGCCGTCGATCTGCACGGCGGTCACAGCCGCGCCACGCAACGAAGACAGAAGCACGCGACGCAGCGCATTGCCGAGGGTAAGACCAAAGCCGCGCTCGAGCGGCTCGGCGACCAGCGTGGTCAGCGTCTTCTTCTTCGACGAAAACTCGATCTTGTTCGGCTTGATCAGTTCCTGCCAATTTTTCTGGATCATAATACTTTCCTTCCGTTGACCCGCCACCATCCAATCGTGGCGGGCGACCTGGAATGCCGTGGAGGAACGCAACTGGGCGTTCGCGCGGCGTTCGGTAATTTCCTAAAGCGCGTCGCGCTTTAGGTCTCTGTTTTTATGCATGTCGTTGCCCCAAAACCGCTGCGCACTTTGGGCGACATGCTTTAGACGCGGCGCTTCTTGCGCGGGCGGCAGCCATTGTGCGGGATCGGCGTCACATCACGGATCGAGGTGATGGTGAAGCCGGCTGCCTGCAGCGCGCGCAGCGCCGATTCACGACCGGAGCCGGGTCCGCAGACCTCGACCTCGAGCATGCGCATGCCGTGTTCCTGGGCCTTCTTGGCGACGTCTTCGGCAGCCATCTGGGCAGCGAACGGCGTCGACTTGCGAGACCCCTTGAAGCCCTGGGCTCCCGCCGACGACCAGGCAATCGAATTGCCCTGCGCGTCGGTGATGGTGATCATCGTGTTGTTGAAGGTCGAGTTGACGTGGGCAACGCCCGACGAGATATTCTTGCGTTCGCGACGGCGAACACGTGTGGCTTCCTTGGCCATGATGGTCCTTTCAGTTGATCTCTACACCGCCGTAATGCCAGCGGCTCCACCTTGCTAAGGGAGTAGGGGAATAGGGCCGTAGGGGAGTATGTCTGGCCGCGAACGAACCGCGCCGCTTTACATACTGCCCTACTGCCCTACTCCCTTATTCCCCTAAATTACTTCTTCTTGCCGGCGATCGACTTGGCCGGGCCCTTGCGGGTGCGCGCATTGGTGTGCGTGCGCTGGCCGCGAACCGGCAGCGAGCGGCGATGACGCAGGCCGCGGTAGCAGCCGAGGTCCATGAGCCGCTTGATGTTCATCGACACTTCGCGGCGCAGGTCGCCCTCGACCTGATAGTCGCGGTCGATCGTCTCGCGGATCTGCAGCACTTCCGCGTCGGTCAGCTGGTTGACGCGGCGCTCGGCCGGGATGCCGACCTTGTCGACGATCTCCTGGGCGAAGTTCTTGCCAATGCCGTGAATGTACTGAAGCGCGATGACGACGCGCTTGTTGGTCGGAATGTTAACGCCGGCTATACGAGCCATGTTCTTCTCTTCTCCATGTGGGCCGGACAAGCCGGCGCTATCAAAGTTGCCCCGCGTCCGGTGGAGGCCGGCCCATGCGGGAGTTTCCAGTTCAAAGCGGCTGCCTTGCCCTTGCGGGCAAGCAAGCCTCATGCCTGATAGGAAGACGGGCCGCCATACCCCAGCGCACCGCTCCAGTCAAGCGTAATCGTTTATTTTCCGTTTGCCGTCCCTTGGGTCGCAGCCGCGAGCACCACTTCGATCTGTTGCGTCACCGCATCGATGTCGGCCATGCCGTCGACACCTCTCAGCTTGCCCTTGGCATAGTAGTAGCCGATCAGCGGCGACGTTTTCTTGTAGTACTCCCTCAGGCGCTCTTCGAACACCGCCGGATTGTCGTCTTTGCGTACCGGCAGGCCCGCGGCCTTGGCCTGTTCGGCGCGCTTGCCGATTCGACCAACCAGTGCCTTGTCGTCGACGACAAGTTCGATGACAGCGTCGAGCGTGAGGCCGCGATCCGAGAGCATCGATTCAACCGCGTCCGCTTGCACCAAGGTCCGCGGGTATCCGTCAAGGATGAATCCCCCGGCGCAATCGGCCTGATCGATACGCTCGGCCACGATGGCGTTGACGATGGCGTCGGAAACCAGTTCGCCAGCGTCCATCACCGCCTTGGCGCGCTTGCCGACTTCGGTGCCGGCCTGGACAGCAGCGCGCAGCATATCGCCCGTGGAGAGTTGGGGTATGCCGTATTTTTCTACCAGTCTTTGTGCTTGCGTCCCCTTGCCCGCCCCTGGCGGTCCAAGCAATATCAACCTCATCTGGCCTTTTTCCCCCCGCGCAGCTTCGACTTCTTGATCAGGCCCTCATACTGGTGCGCGATCAGGTGACCCTGAATCTGCGCCACCGTATCGAGCGTTACACTGACCACGATCAGAAGCGATGTGCCACCGAGGTAGAATGGTACGCCAGTCGCTGAAATCAGGAACTCGGGCAACAGACACACCAGCACCAGATAGATGGCGCCGACGACGGTGATGCGGGTGAGAACATAGTCGATGTAATCGGCCGTGCGCTCGCCTGGACGGTAGCCCGGAATGAAACCCGAATGCTTCTTGAGCTGGTCGGCGGTGTCCTTCGGGTTGAAGACGATCGCCGTGTAGAAGAAGGCGAAAAACACGATCATCGCGGCGTAGAACGCCATGTAGAGCGGCTGGCCA
This sequence comes from Mesorhizobium sp. M6A.T.Ce.TU.016.01.1.1, assembly GCF_003997065.1. Taxonomy (NCBI): domain Bacteria; kingdom Pseudomonadati; phylum Pseudomonadota; class Alphaproteobacteria; order Hyphomicrobiales; family Phyllobacteriaceae; genus Mesorhizobium; species Mesorhizobium sp. M6A.T.Ce.TU.016.01.1.1. The sequence goes on from NZ_RZTJ01000016.1 coordinate 94,654, forward strand.
TGGCCAAGCGCCGCCAGGACGGTGCTGGCCCAGGCTGGCATGTTGGTGGTCTGCGAGAAGCCTGCGACCGTCGCCGGCAGCAACAGCAGCGAAGAGGCGAAGATCGGCGGAATGACGCCGGCCGTGTTGAGCTTGAGCGGCAGGTGCGAGGTGTCGCCCTGGAACATGCGGTTGCCGACCTGGCGCTTCGGATACTGGATCAGCAAGCGCCGCTGGGCGCGCTCGAAGAACACGATCAGCGCGATGACGACGACGGCGAGAACGATGATCGCCAGGATCAGGCCGGTCGACAGCGCGCCGGTGCGGCCAAGTTCCAGCGTACCGGAGATGGCTTGCGGCAGGCCGGCGACGATGCCGGAAAAGATGATCAGCGAAATGCCGTTGCCGATGCCGCGGGCGGTGATCTGCTCGCCGAGCCACATCAGGAACATGGTGCCGCCGACCAGCGTGATGACCGTCGAGACGCGGAAGAACATGCCTGGATCGCTGACGATGCCGTTGCCGCCTTCCAGTCCGACCGAAATGCCATAGGCCTGGACCAGCGCCAAAAGCACGGTGCCGTAGCGCGTGTACTGGTTGATGACCTTGCGGCCCTGCTCGCCTTCCTTCTTCAGCGCTTCCAGCGACGGGATGACGGAGGTCATCAGCTGCATGATGATGGAAGCGGAGATATAGGGCATGATGCCGAGGGCAAAGATCGCCATGCGCTCCACGGCGCCGCCGGCGAACATGTTGAACATGCCGAGCACGCCCTTGCTCTGCGACGAGAAGGCCTGGGCGAAAGCGTCGGGATTGATGCCGGGCAGCGGGATATAGGTGCCGAGGCGGTAGACGAGCAGCGCACCGATGGTGAACCAGATGCGCTTCTTCAGATCCTCCGCCTTGGCGAAGGCCGAGAAATTCAGATTCGAGGCTAGTTGTTCAGCAGCCGAAGCCATGCCTGATTCTCCGCTTGGTCACGCTCGATGGCCCGCAACTCAGGCGGCGCGTGTCACCGAAGCTCACGAGATAAGCTCCGGACTGCAAACATGCAAGCGGCCGCGTTGACGCGGCCGCCATATTGGTCGGATCAAAGCGCAATCAAAAGCGAAACGTATCCCACTCTTGCCGATCGCGCTTCAAATCGACGTTACTCGGCGGCTGCCTTTTCCGGCAGCTTCACCGAACCGCCGGCCTTTTCGATCTTCTCGATGGCAGCCTTGGAGGCGCCGGCCACGTCGAAGGCGAGTTTCGACTTGATGTCGCCGTCGGAGAGGATGCGCACGCCGTCCTTGACGCGGCGAATGACGCCGGCAGCGACCAGCGCTTCGGCCGTCACAGTCGTCTTGGCGTCGAGCTTCTTGGCGTCGAGCGCGGCCTGGATGCGGGCCAGCGACACAACAGTGAAGCTCTTGGCGAAGATGTTGTTGAAGCCACGCTTCGGCAGACGCCGGTAGAGCGGCATCTGGCCGCCCTCGAAGCCGTTGATGGCGACGCCGGAGCGCGCCTTCTGGCCCTTGACGCCGCGACCGGCGGTCTTGCCCGAGCCGGACCCGATGCCGCGGCCGAGACGCTTCTTGGAATGCGTCGCGCCGTCCTTGTCACGCAGATCGTTGAGTTTCATCTGAGTTCTCCTGCGCTCTGGCTCAGCCCTCGTCCACGACGCGGACGAGATGCTGGACGGCAGCGATCATGCCGCGCACGGAGGGAGTGTCCTCCAGCGTGCGCTGCTTGTGCATCTTGTTGAGGCCGAGGCCGACCAGCGTCGCGCGCTGCTCCTTCGGCCGGCGGATCGGCGAACCGATCTGCTCGACGGTGATGGTCTTGGTTGCTTTCTTGGCCATGGTCAAAATCCCTGGTCAGATCGACTATTCTTCGGCCGCAACGGCGGTGCCGCGGCGGGCCTGAAGGGTCGAATACTTGATGCCGCGCGCGGCAGCCACATCCTTGGGATGCATCTGGCTCTTCAGCGCGTCGAAGGTGGCCCGAACCATGTTGTACGGGTTCGACGAACCCATCGACTTGGCAACCACGTCATGCATGCCGAGCGTCTCGAATACGGCGCGCATCGGACCGCCGGCGATGATGCCGGTACCCTGCTTGGCAGCGCGCAGCAGCACGCGTCCGGCACCCCAGCGTCCCTCGACGTCGTGGTGCAGCGTACGGCCCGAGCGCAGCGGCACGAAGATCATGTCGCGCTTGGCCGATTCGGTCGCCTTGCGGATCGCCTCAGGCACTTCGCGCGCCTTGCCATGACCGAAGCCAACGCGGCCCTTCTGGTCGCCGACGACGACGAGTGCTGCAAAACCGAAGCGCCGGCCGCCCTTGACGACCTTGGCGACGCGGTTGATGTGGACGAGCTTGTCCACCATGCCGTCGTCGCGCTCTTCGCGATCACGGCCGCGGCCGCCATCCCTACGTTCCTGTGCCATATCCTGTTCCTTGTTTTTTTCCGGAAGCACGGTTGATGATGATATCCGGTTCCCTCTGTGGGGTTGCCGGGGGCGAAACTTTTTAGAAGCTCAAGCCGCCTTCACGGGCAGCCTCGGCCAGCGCCTTGACGCGGCCGTGATAGATGTACGGTCCGCGGTCGAACACGACTTCCTTGACGCCGGCCTTCGAAGCGCGCTCGGCAATCAACTTGCCGATTGCCACAGCGGCGGCAGTGTCGGCACCGGTCTTGAGCGAACCCTTGAGGTCCTTCTCCAGCGTCGAGGCGGCAGCAATGGTGTGGCCCTTGGCGTCGTCGATGACCTGGACGTAGATGTTCTTCGACGTGCGGTGGACCGACAGGCGCGGACGCTCGCCCGCGACCTTCTTGATCTGGCGGCGGACGCGCTGAGCGCGGCGTTGGGTGGATTCTTTCGAGCCCATGATATCAGTTCCTTGCCTTCAAAAAAACGGGGGCAACCCTGTGCGGTAGGACAAGCCTCCCGCGACCGCTCCCCGCGGCGTTGAAATTACTTCTTCTTGCCTTCCTTGCGGACGATCTTCTCGCCAGCGTAACGAACGCCCTTGCCCTTGTACGGCTCGGGACCGCGATATTCGCGGATCTCGGCAGCAACCTGACCGACCTTCTGCTTGTCGATGCCGGTCACGGTGATTTCCGTCGGCTTCGGCACGGTGATCGTGATGTCCTGCGGCGTTTCGTAGACGACGTCATGGCTGAAGCCGAGCGCCAGCTGCAGGTTCTTGCCCTGCATGGCGGCGCGATAGCCGACGCCGGTGATCTCGAGCTTCTTTTCAAAACCGTCCTTGACGCCCTGCAGGATGTTGACGATCTGCGTGCGCGACATGCCCCATTTGGAGCGGGCGGTCTTGGTCTGGTCGCGTGGCTGGACAGCGATCTCGCTGCCTTCCATCTTGACCCGCACTTCGTCGTTCACCACGAACTTCAGCTCACCCTTGGGGCCCTTCGCCGTGACGGTCTGGCCGTCAACGGTCGCGGTCACGCCCTGCGGCAGCGAAACGGGTTTCTTTCCAATACGAGACATTTTGTTGTCCTCGTCACTTCTCTTGTTTCAGGTCTCTATTTTCGAGCGAGATCTTGCCCGAAAACCGGTAACCACTTTTCGGGATCTCGCTGCCAGATCAGAAGATCTGGCAGAGGATTTCCCCGCCGACATTCTGTTCACGCGCTTCGTGGTCGGCCATCACGCCCTTCGGCGTCGAAAGGATGGCGATGCCGAGGCCGTTGGCGACGTGCGGGATCGACTTCGCCGAAACATAGACGCGACGACCCGGCTTCGAGACGCGGGCGATTTCGCGCACAACCGGCGCACCGTCGAAATACTTCAGCTCGATCTCGATTTCGGACTTGCCGTTGTCGAAGTCGGTCTGGCTGTAGTCGCGGATATAGCCTTCCGCCTTCAGCACGTCGAGGACGCGGGTGCGCAGGCGCGAGGCCGGCGTCGAAACGCTCGACTTCTTGCGGCCATAGGCGTTGCGGATGCGGGTCAGCATATCGCCGAGAGGATCGCTCAATGACATGTTATGTCCTCCTTACCAGCTCGACTTGACCAGGCCCGGGATCTGGCCGTTATTGCCGAGATCCCGAAGCGCGATGCGCGATACTTTGAGCTTGCGATAGTAGGCACGCGGACGTCCGGTGACTTCGCAGCGGTTGCGGATGCGGATCTTGGCCGAGTTGCGCGGCAGTGCCGCAAGCTTCAGCTGAGCGCGGAAGCGCTCTTCCATCGGCTTGGACTGATCCATGATGATCGCCTTGAGGGCCTTACGCTTGGCAGCGTACTGGTCCACAAGCTTGCGGCGCCTGTTGTTCTTCTCGACTGAGCTGGTCTTTGCCATTTCAGATTTTTCCTTTTCTCGCTGCCGTTACTGGCGGAAGGGGAAGTTGAAGGCCTTGAGCAATGCCCTGGCTTCGTCGTCCGTCTTCGCAGTCGTACAAACGATGACGTCCATGCCCCAGATCTGATCAACCTTGTCGTAGTTGATCTCCGGGAACACGATGTGTTCCTTGATGCCCATGGCATAGTTGCCACGGCCATCGAAGCTCTTCGGATTGAGCCCGCGGAAGTCGCGGACGCGCGGCAGCGCGATGTTCACGAGGCGGTCGAGGAACTCGTACATGCGTTCCTTGCGCAGCGTGACCTTGGCGCCGATCGGCATCTTTTCGCGGACCTTGAAGCCGGCGATCGAATTGCGGGCGTGGGTGACGACGGCCTTCTGGCCGGCGATCATCGCAAGATCTTCGGCCGCGATCGAAGGCTTCTTCGAATCGCCGGTGGCTTCGCCGACGCCCATGTTCAGCACGATCTTATCGATGCGCGGAACCTGCATCTCGTTCTCGTAGCCGAACTGCTCCTGCAGCGCCTTGCGAATGGTCTCGTTGTAGACCTGCTTGAGGCGCGGCGTATTCTGGGCAGTCGCCTGCTTGGTTTGAGACTTAGCCATTGATGACTTCTCCCGAGCGCTTGGCGACGCGCACCTTCTTGCCGTCCTTCTGGAAGATGAAACCGACGCGGGTCGGCTTGCCATCCTTGGGGTCGGCCAGCGCGATGTTCGACAGCTGGATCGGCGCTTCCTTGGTGATGATCCCGCCCTCTTGGGACTGGGACTGCTTCTGGTGACGACGGATCATGTTGACGCCGCGCACCAGCGCGGTGTCTTCCTTCGGCTGTACCGAGAGGACTTCGCCCGAACGGCCCTTGTCCTTGCCGGCCAGCACGACGACTTTGTCGCCTTTTCTAATCTTCTGCATTGGTCCGGCTCCTTACAGCACTTCAGGCGCGAGCGAGATGATCTTCATGTGGTTCTTGGCGCGGAGTTCGCGCGGAACCGGTCCGAAGATACGCGTGCCGATCGGCTCTTTCTTGTTGTCGACGAGAACGGCCGCGTTCTTGTCGAAACGGATCACGCTGCCGTCCGGGCGGCGGATGTCCTTGGCCGTGCGAACCACGACCGCCTTCATCACATCGCCCTTCTTGACGCGGCCGCGCGGGATGGCTTCCTTGATCGACACCACGATGATGTCGCCCACGGAGGCGTATTTCCGCTTCGAGCCGCCCAGCACCTTGATGCACATGACACGACGGGCGCCGGAATTATCCGCGACGTCGAGGTTTGTTTGCATCTGAATCATGACTGGCCGCCTTCTTCTCTTCTAACGGGATGGGCTCAAAGCCCCTCCCCGGTCTGTCCAAAATTCGTTGTTTACGCCTGGTCCGAAGACACTACGGTCCAGCGCTTGTCCTTAGAAATCGGCTTCGATTCCTGGATGAACACCTGATCGCCGACCTTGTGGGCGTTGTTCTCGTCGTGCGCCTTGTACTTCTTGGTCATGCGCACGGTCTTCTTCATCACGGGATGCGTGAAGCGCCGTTCGACCTTGACGACAACCGTCTTCTCGTTTTTGTCGCTGACGACGGTGCCCTGCAGAATGCGCTTTGGCATGGTTTTCGTCCTTAAGCCTTCTTAGCCGCGGACTTTTCCGCAGCGATGGTCTTGATACGCGCAATGTCCTTACGGACCTGCCTCACGCGCGCGGTCTTCTCGAGCTGGCCGGTGGCCTTCTGGAAGCGCAGGTTGAACTGCTCCTTCTTCAGGCTGGCCAGGTCGTCGGTCAGCTGGTCCTGGGTCTTGGTCCGGATGTCTTCGGCTTTCATGATCAGCCCGTCCTTATTCTGCGATGCGCTGTACGAAGCGCGTCCTGACCGAGAGCTTGGCCGCGCCGAGACGCAGCGCCTCACGGGCGGTTTCCTCATTGACGCCGTCGATCTCGAACATGATGCGGCCGGGCTTGACGCGCGCCGCCCAGTAATCGACCGCGCCCTTGCCCTTGCCCATGCGGACTTCGGTCGGCTTCGACGTCACCGGCACGTCCGGGAAGATACGGATCCAGACGCGGCCGGCGCGCTTCATCTCGCGGGTGATCGCGCGGCGGGCCGCCTCGATCTCACGCGCGGTGACGCGGTTCGGCTCAAGCGCCTTCAGCCCGAAACCGCCGAAATCCAGATTGGTGCCACCCTTGGCGGCACCGTGGATACGACCCTTGAACTGCTTGCGGAACTTTGTGCGCTTTGGCTGCAGCATCGTTCTAACTCCAAATTCTCAACTGTCTCAGGCGTTTTCGCGACGGCGACCGCGTTCGCGCTCACCACCACCGCCATGCGCATGATCGCCCTCGGTCGCACGGCGCTCCGAAGCCATCGGGTCGTGCTCGAGGATTTCGCCCTTGAACACCCAGACCTTGACGCCGCAGATGCCGTAAGCGGTGTGCGCTTCGGCCGTGCCGTAGTCGACATCGGCGCGCAGCGTATGCAGCGGCACGCGACCTTCGCGGTACCATTCCATGCGCGCGATCTCGGCACCGCCGAGACGGCCGGCGCAGTTGATGCGGATGCCTTCGGCACCGAGGCGCATCGCAGACTGCACGGCGCGCTTCATGGCGCGGCGGAACGCGATGCGGCGCTCGAGCTGCTGGGCGATCGACTGGGCGACCAGCGTCGCGTCAATCTCGGGCTTGCGCACTTCGACGATGTTCAAATGCGTCTCGGACTTCGTCATCTCCATCAGCTTCTTGCGAAGCTTTTCGATGTCGGCGCCCTTCTTGCCGATGATCAGGCCCGGACGCGCCGCATGGATGGTGACGCGGCACTTCTTGTGCGGACGCTCGATCACGACCTTCGAAATCGCAGCCTGCTTGAGTTCCTTCTCAAGATACTTGCGGATCTTGATGTCCTCATGCAGCAGCTTGCCGTACTCGCCGGTGTTCGCGAACCAGCGCGAATCCCAGGTGCGGTTGATGCCGAGACGCAGACCGATCGGATTGACTTTCTGGCCCATTATGCGGCCTCCCCTTTTTCTTCGACTTCACGAACGACGATCGTGAGGTGCGAGAACGGCTTCTCGATACGGCTGGCGCGACCACGGCCACGGGCATGGAACCGCTTCATGACGATCGACTTGCCGACATAGGCTTCCGCCACGATCAGCGCATCGACGTCGAGGTCGTGGTTGTTTTCCGCGTTGGCGATCGCCGATTCCAGCGTCTTCTTGACCGTGCCGGAAATCCGCTTGGCCGAGAATTCGAGATCGGAAAGCGCTGTCGCGACCTTCTTGCCGCGGATCAGCGCGGCAACGAGGTTCAGCTTCTGCGGGCTGATACGGATCGTGCGCAACACGGCGCGCGCTTCGTTGTCAGCAAGCCTGCGCGGAGCTTTGGCCTTGCCCATGATTATTTCCTCTTCGCCTTCTTATCCGCGCCATGACCGTAATAGGTCCGGGTCGGAGCGAATTCACCGAACTTGTGGCCGACCATGTCCTCGTTCACCGAAACGGGAACGTGCTTCTGGCCGTTGTAGACACCGAAGGTGAAGCCGACGAACTGCGGCAGGATGGTGGAGCGACGGCTCCACATCTTGATCACCTCATTGCGACCACCTTCACGAACCTTGTCCACCTTCTTGAGAAGGTAGCCGTCAATGAAGGGGCCTTTCCAAATCGAACGAGTCACTTGGCGTTACCTCTTCTTAGCTCTTGCGCTGATGGCGCGAGCGCAGGATGAACTTGTCGGTCGCCTTATTGGACCGCGTCTTCTTGCCCTTGGTCGGCTTGCCCCAAGGCGAAACCGGATGGCGGCCACCCGAGGTGCGGCCTTCGCCGCCGCCATGCGGATGGTCGACCGGGTTCATGGTCACGCCGCGGTTGTGCGGACGTTTTCCCCGCCACACCGTGCGGCCTGCCTTGCCGTCATTGATGTTGCCGTGGTCCGGGTTGGATACGGCGCCGACAGTGGCCATGCACGAACCGTGGACGACACGCTGCTCGCCTGAGTTCAAGCGCAGGATCGCCATGCCCTGGTCACGGCCGACGAGCTGGGCATAGCCGCCAGCCGAACGGGCAACCTGGGCGCCCTTGCCCGGCTTCAGCTCGATGTTGTGGACGATCGTGCCGACCGGCATCGAGGCCAGCGGCATCGCATTGCCCGGCTTCACGTCGACCGCTTCGCCAGCCACGATCTTGTCGCCGGCAGCAAGGCGCTGCGGAGCGATGATGTAGGACAGCTCGCCATCGTCATACTTGATCAGCGCGATGAAGGCGCTGCGGTTCGGATCGTATTCAATACGCTCGACCGTGCCGACAACGTCGAACTTGCGGCGCTTGAAGTCGATGATGCGGTACGTGCGCTTGTGACCGCCGCCGATGAAGCGGGCCGTGATGCGGCCGTAATTGTTGCGGCCGCCCGACTTGGTCAGGCCTTCGGTCAGGCCCTTGACGGGCTTGCCCTTGTAGAGGCCCGAGCGATCGACGATGACCAGCTGGCGGGTGCTCGGCGTTATCGGGTTGAATTTTTTCAGTGCCATGTTTGTTGTCCTCGCGGTCTTGCTCAGAGACCCGTCGCGACGTCGATCGACTGGCCGTCGGCCAGCGTCACAATCGCCTTCTTGACGTCGCTCTGGCGGCCGATCGTGCCGCGGAAGCGCTTGATCTTGCCCTTGCGGACAAGCGTGTTCACGGCCATCACCTTGACGCCGAACAGCGCTTCGACGGCGGCCTTGATTTCCGGCTTCGACGCCTTCTTGGCGACGTTGAAGACGACCTGGTTCTGCTCGGAAGCCATGGTCGACTTTTCGGTGATCGCCGGCGAGACGATCACGTCGTAGTGACGAAGGTCGGTCATTTGAAGCGCTCCTCGAGAGCCTCGACGGCGGCCTTCGAGAGGACCAGCGTGCCGCGGCGCAGAATGTCGTAGACGTTGATGCCCTGGATGGGCAGCACGTCGATGTTCGGGATGTTCGTCGCCGCCAGCTTGAAGTTCTTATCGAGCTCGGCGCCGCCGATCAGCAGGGCGTTGGACAGGCCCAGCGTCGCGAAATTCGCGATCAGCGCCTTGGTCTTGGCCTCAGTCATCATCAACTCGTCGATAATGATGAGCGATGCGCTCTTGGCCTTGGCCGAAAGAGCATGCTTGAGGCCCAGCGCACGCACCTTCTTCGGCAAATCGTGCTCGTGGCTGCGGACGACCGGACCGTGGGCCTTGCCGCCGCCGCGGAACTGCGGAGCGCGTGCCGAATGGTGGCGGGCGCGGCCCGTACCCTTCTGCTTGTACATCTTGGCGCCGGTCCGAGCGATCTCGGCGCGACCCTTGGTCTTGTGCGTGCCCTGCTGCTTCTTGGCAAGCTGCCAGCGCACGACGCGCTGCAGAATGTCCTCGCGCGGATCAAGGCCGAAAATCTCCTCGGAGAGTTTCACCTTGCCGGCGTCCTTGCCGCCAAGCGTTGTGATCTTGAGGTCCATTATTCCGCTCCCTCTGTGGCCGGGGCATCTACTGTGGCCGGGGCATCGTTCTTGGCGCCATCATTGGTCGCAATGGCGCGGATTGCGGCGGGCTTCGGCGCATTGGCCGGCAGCGCAACCTTGGCCGCGTCGCGGACCAGGATCCAGGCACCCTTCGAACCGGGAACCGCGCCGCGGATCAGGATCAGACCGCGATCGGCATCGGTCGAGACGACCTCGACATTCTGCGTTGTGACGCGGGTGTCACCCATGTGGCCAGCCATATGCTTGCCCTTGAACACCTTGCCCGGATCCTGGCGCTGGCCGGTCGAGCCGTGCGTACGGTGCGAGACCGAGTTGCCGTGGGTCGCGCGGCCACCGCCCATGTGGTGCCGCTTGATAACGCCCTGGAAACCCTTGCCGATCGTGGTTCCCGTCACATCGACCTTCTGGCCGGCGACGAAATGATCGACGGTGATCTCCGCGCCGACATCGATCATGTTGTCGGCGGAGACACGGAATTCGGCAACCTTGGCCTTCGGCTCGACGGAAGCGGTCGCGAAATGGCCGCGCATCGCCTTCGACGTGTTCTTCACCTTGGCAAGGCCAACGCCGAGCTGGACGGCGGTATAGCCGTTCTTCTCCTGCGTGCGCTGCGCCACGACCTGGCAGTTCTCCATCTGGAGAACAGTGACGGGAACATGTTCCCCGGCATCGTTGTAGATGCGGGTCATTCCCACCTTCTTTGCAATCACACCTGAACGCATCGGTTCAATTCCTTTAGAGTTCCCTGTCGGGGCTGTCGCCCCTCCACGCCTCTTGTTCCTTCAGAGTTCCGGGTCGCCCCGCCCCTCTGGTTCCTTAGAGCTTGATCTCGACGTCGACACCGGCGGCAAGATCGAGCTTCATCAAAGCGTCGACCGTCTGCGGGGTCGGGTCAACGATATCGAGCAGACGCTTGTGCGTGCGCATCTCGAACTGCTCGCGGCTCTTCTTGTCGACGTGAGGCGACCGGTTGACCGTGAACTTTTCGATCCGCGTCGGCAGCGGAATGGGGCCGCGGACGTTGGCGCCGGTGCGCTTGGCCGTCGACACGATTTCCCGCGTCGAGGCGTCAAGCACCCGGTGATCAAACGCCTTCAGGCGGATGCGGATATTCTGTCCGTTCATGCGTCACTTCCTTGTTCTGGCGCGGCGCGGGCAGCGCCCGCGACAGATCGGTTTAAGTCCAAATTACTCTTTGATGGTGACGACGATGCCGGCACCGACGGTGCGGCCGCCTTCACGGATGGCGAAGCGCAGCTTCTCTTCCATGGCGATCGGCACGATCAGCTCGACATCGACCGTGATGTTGTCGCCCGGCATCACCATCTCGGTGCCTTCCGGCAGCGACACGATGCCGGTCACGTCGGTCGTGCGGAAATAGAACTGCGGACGGTAGTTGGTGAAGAACGGCGTGTGACGGCCACCTTCGTCCTTGGTCAGGATGTAGGCTTCGGCCACGAACTTCTTGTGCGGCTTGACCGTGCCGGGCTTGGCCAGAACCTGGCCGCGCTCGACACCTTCACGATCGACACCGCGCAGCAGCGCGCCGATGTTGTCGCCGGCCTGGCCCTGGTCGAGCAGCTTGCGGAACATCTCGACGCCGGTGCAGGTCGTCTTGGTCGTCGGACGGATGCCGATGATCTCCAGCTCCTCGCCGACCTTGACCACGCCGCGCTCGACGCGACCGGTCACAACCGTGCCGCGGCCCGAGATCGAGAACACGTCCTCGATCGGCATCAGGAACGGCTTGTCGAGCGGACGAACCGGCGTCGGGATGTAGGCGTCGACCGCAGCCATCAATTCGCGGATCGCGTCCTCGCCGATCTTCTTGTCGGAATCTTCCAAAGCCGCAAGTGCTGAACCCTTGACGATCGGAATGTCGTCGCCGGGGAACTCGTTCTTGGTCAACAGCTCACGCACCTCGAGCTCGACCAGCTCGAGCAGCTCGGCGTCGTCGACCTGGTCGACCTTGTTCAAAAACACCACGATCGACGGCACGCCGACCTGACGGGCCAGCAGGATGTGCTCGCGGGTCTGCGGCATCGGGCCGTCAGCGGCCGACACAACCAGGATCGCGCCGTCCATCTGCGCAGCGCCGGTGATCATGTTCTTCACATAGTCGGCGTGGCCGGGGCAGTCGACATGGGCGTAGTGGCGGGCAGCCGTCTCGTATTCGACATGCGCCGTCGAGATGGTGATGCCGCGCGCCTTCTCCTCAGGCGCCGCATCAATCTGGTCGTAGCGCTTGTATTCGCCAAAATACTTGGTGATCGCCGCCGTCAACGACGTCTTGCCATGATCGACGTGGCCAATCGTGCCAATGTTCACATGAGGCTTTGTACGCTCGAATTTACCTTTTGCCATGTGATGTCTCCATTCCTGCTCGCCCGTGCGGGCTTTGAATTAAGTTAGCGCTGCAACCCGCCCGGGTTACGCGTATTTCTTCTGGACTTCCTGAGCGACCGCGGTCGGCACCGGCTCGTAGTGATCGAACTGCATCGTGTAGGCCGCGCGGCCCTGGCTCATCGAGCGCAAATTGTCGACGTATTTGAACATGTTGGCGAGCGGCACCATCGCGTTGATAACCACCGCCACGCCACGGGCTTCCTGGCCCTGGATCTGGCCGCGACGGCCGTTCAAATCGCCGATGACGCTGCCGACATAATCTTCCGGAGTCACCACTTCGACCTTCATGATCGGCTCGAGCAACTGCACGCCAAGCCTGGGCGCCGCTTCACGGAAGCAGGCACGGCCAGCGATTTCGAAGGCCAGAACGCTGGAGTCGACGTCGTGGTAAGCACCGTCGATCAGCGTCGCCTTGACGCCGATCATCGGGAAGCCGGCGAACGGACCCGAGGTCATGACGCTGTTGATGCCCTTTTCGACACCGGGGATGTATTCCTTCGGCACAGCGCCGCCGACGATCTTAGTTTCGAACTGGAATTCGCTGCTTTCCGGATTCGGCTCGAAAAGGATCTTGACGCGGGCGAACTGACCGGTACCGCCGGTCTGCTTCTTATGCGTGTAGTCCTGTTCTTGGCTGCGGGTAATCGTCTCGCGATAGGCTACCTGCGGCGCGCCGACATTGGCCTCGACCTTGAACTCGCGACGCATGCGGTCGACGATAATGTCGAGGTGAAGCTCGCCCATGCCGGAAATGATCGTCTGGCCGCTTTCCTCGTCGGTCTTGACGCGGAAGGACGGATCCTCGGCGGCTAGGCGGTGAAGGGCGAGGCCCATCTTTTCCTGGTCGTTCTTGGTCTTCGGCTCAATGGCGATCTGGATGACCGGATCAGGGAATTCCATGCGCTCGAGGATGACCGGATGCAGCGGGTCACTGAGCGTGTCGCCGGTGGTCGTGTCCTTGAGGCCGGCCAGTGCGACGATGTCGCCGGCGAAAGCCTCTTCGACGTCGGCGCGCGAGTTCGCATGCATCTGCAGCATGCGGCCGATGCGCTCTTTCTTGCCCTTGACCGTGTTGTCAACCGAGATGCCCTTGGTGAGCTTGCCCGAATAGATACGGGCAAAGGTGAGCGAACCGACGAACGGGTCGTTCATGATCTTGAAGGCGAGCATCGACAGCGGCTCGTTGTCGTCGGCATGACGCTCGATCTCGGCATCGGTCTTGGCATCGACGCCCTTGATGGCCGGAACATCGGCCGGCGACGGCAGATATTCGACGACGGCATCGAGCAGCGGCTGCACGCCTTTGTTCTTGAAGGCCGAGCCACAGAACATCGGATAGAACTTCACCGCGATGGTGCCCTTGCGGATCAGCGCGCGGATCTCGTCATTGCTCGGCATCTTGCCTTCGAGGTAATTCTCAAGCGCCGTCTCGTCCATTTCGACGGCAGCCTCGATCATCTTCTCGCGGTATTCTTCCGCACGAGCCTTGAGGTCATCCGGGATCTCGACGACGTCCCAGGCAGCGCCCAGCGTTTCGTCACGCCAGACCAGCGCGTTCATCTCGACGAGGTCTACGACACCCTTGAATTCGGTCTCGGCACCGATCGGCAGCTGCATGACGACGGCATGCGCGCCGAGGCGCGAGCCGATCATCTCGACCGAACGGTAAAAATCGGCGCCGATCTTGTCCATCTTGTTGCAGAAGATCATGCGCGGCACGCGGTACTTGTCGGCCTGGCGCCAGACGGTCTCCGTCTGCGGCTCGACACCGGCATTGGCGTCGAGCAGCGCGATGGCGCCGTCGAGCACACGCAGCGAACGCTCGACCTCGATGGTGAAGTCGACGTGGCCGGGGGTGTCGATGATGTTGAAGCGATGCATCTTGCCGTCACGAGCCTTCCAGAAGGTCGTGGTCGCGGCGGACGTGATGGTGATGCCGCGCTCCTGCTCCTGCTCCATCCAATCCATGGTGGCAGCGCCGTCATGGACTTCGCCGATCTTGTGCGACTTGCCCGTGTAGTAGAGGACGCGCTCGGTGGTCGTCGTCTTGCCGGCGTCGATATGCGCCATGATACCGAAATTGCGGTAGTCTTCGATCTTATATTCGCGGGCCATGGGAGGTGCCTCTTCAGTCTCGTTCGCGCTTTACCAGCGGTAGTGCGCGAAGGCGCGGTTGGCTTCTGCCATTTTGTGGGTGTCTTCACGCTTCTTCACGGCGGTGCCGCGGTTGTTGGCCGCGTCCATCAGCTCGCCGGAGAGGCGGTCGACCATAGTGGTCTCGTTGCGGTTGCGGGCCGCAGCGATCAGCCAGCGGATGGCCAGCGCCTGACGGCGCTCGGGGCGCACGTCGACCGGAACCTGGTAGGTGGCACCACCGACGCGGCGCGAACGCACTTCCACATGCGGCGCGACGTTGTCGAGCGCCTGATGGAAGACGGTGACCGGCTCCTGCTTGGTCTTGGACTGGACCTGGTCGAGCGCACCGTAGACGATGGTCTCGGCAACCGACTTCTTGCCGTCATACATGACGGCATTCATGAACTTGGTGACGATCAGATCACCGAACTTCGGGTCCGGGTTGATCTCACGCTTTTCTGCACTGTGACGACGGGACATTTTTTCTCTGCCTCAATTCTGCGTGGTGGCCTGGATCCCGGATCGTCGCCTGGCGCCGTCCGGGATGACCTTGGCTACGCTTCGGTCACTTCGGACGCTTGGCGCCGTACTTCGAACGGCGCTGCTTGCGGTTCTTCACACCCTGCGTGTCGAGCACGCCGCGGATGATATGGTAGCGGACGCCCGGAAGATCCTTGACGCGGCCGCCGCGGATCATCACCACCGAGTGTTCCTGAAGGTTGTGGCCTTCGCCGGGGATGTAGCCGATCACTTCAAAACCATTGGTCAGGCGGATCTTGGCGACCTTGCGCAGCGCCGAGTTCGGCTTCTTCGGCGTCGTTGTGTAGACGCGCGTGCAGACGCCCCGCTTCTGCGGGTTCTGCTGCATGGCCGGGACCTTGTTGCGCTTCACCGGCGCAATGCGCGGCTTGCGGATCAGCTGGTTGACGGTAGGCATTAAACCCTCTTGTCTCTCAATTCCGTGTCTCGCCCGGTCAGGGCCGCTCAAAGCGTCATTTCCATACGCAAATTCGGGCCACAAACCGCGCCTCGCGGTCTTGCCCGAACAAATGGCAGAGGAAGCGGAAGCCGCTTCATGCACGCCGGAAATGTCTTTTCGCTCGTAAAACGAACCCTGTTTGAGGCAAACTCCAAAGCGTGTCGCTTCGGAAGGGAGAGCCTCACATCGGTTCTGACTGGCCGGCTTCTACTCGCAAGCCTGTTGCCCGTCAACCCCGGAGCGCCAAATATTACGCTGAAACCAAGGCTTGGCAGCCATGCGAAAGGCGCATGTAATTTTCTTTCGTCATTTTGCAAGAGGAAGGAAGAAAGTGACCGGCTTTCGGCTGTTGCGCGGCCATGCTTCATGCGAAAAAGGCGGCATGAATAGCGCAAATCCCCTCGCCCGGAGGAATCAGCCCGTGAACGACAATGATGAGCGCCCGGTCACCATCATCACCGGCCGGGCATGGAAAAGGAAGGGCGGCAAGCCGGAAGGCGTCCACCTCATGCTGGTCGCGCCCGACGACGATTCGGCGGTGCGCCGGGCGCTCGAATCGCTCTCGGCCGAAGGTTACGCCGAGGCGGAGCTCGACCAGATCGGCGACCTGGACGGCGTGCCCGACGAAGAGCCGCATTTGTCGGCCTATCAGGGCGCGCTCGAAGGCGAAGTATCGATCGTCACCTTCGACGTTCCGGCCTGAAGCAGGGCCAGTCTGAAGCAGGGCCAGTCTGAACGAGAGGCAATGGCGCTGTACCTGCCCTCGCCTGGGACCGTCATGTCCGACTCTGCCGAGACTTGCCCGGCATCGGTTCTCTGCTAAGAACCATTCGCTGCTGACAGCCAAGCGCATCCAATCCGCGGAGTCTCCCATGTCCTCGAACAGCAACCCCATCAAGCTCGGCATCGTCGGGGTGGGAAAGATCGTCCGCGACCAGCACCTGCCGGCCTTGGCAAAGGACCAGGCCTATCGCCTTGCCGCCGCCGCCAGCCGGCACGGCAAGGTGGAAGACATCCCGAATTTCCCAACCATCGAGGCGATGCTCGACGCTGTGCCGGAGTTCGATGCCGTATCGCTCTGCATGCCGCCGCAGTTCCGCTATGATGCCGCACGGACCGCGCTCGAAGCGAAAAAGCATGTCTTCCTGGAAAAGCCGCCCGGCGCCACGGTCAGCGAGGTCGAGGATTTGAAGGCGCTAGCGGTCGCGAACGGCGTCTCGCTGTTCGCCAGTTGGCATTCGCGCTATGCGCCGGCGGTGGAAGCCGCGCGTGCATTCCTCGGCTCGACCCAGATCAGATCGGCAGCCATCAACTGGAAGGAAGACGTGCGCCGCTGGCACCCGAATCAGGACTGGATCTGGGCCCCAGGCGGCTTCGGCGTCTTCGATCCCGGCATCAACGCGCTGTCGATCGCGACCCACATATTGCCGGCGATGTTCATCACCTCGGCAATTCTCGATTTTCCCGAAAACCGCGCCGCCCCGATCGCCGCCCATATCGCCTTCCGCACCTCTGGTGGATTGCCGGTGACGATGGAGCTCGACTGGCGCCAGACCGGCCCGCAAAGCTGGGACATTCTGGCCGAGACGGACAAGGGCGCGATGGTGCTTTCGGGCGGCGGATCAAAACTCGAGGTCGACGGCCGCGTCGTTCACGACGAGCCGGAAGCCGAATATCCGATGCTCTACAGGCGTTTCGCCGAGATCGTGCGCGCCGGCGTCTCCGATGTCGATCTCGCCCCGCTGCAGCATGTCGCCGACGCCTTCATGCTCGGCAAGCGCAATGTAGTGGAAGCGTTTTTCGACTGAAGCTGTAAGGAGCGACCATCGCTCCGGTCCTGACCATCTTGCAAACGTTGCGCCGCCCCTCAGCTGGCTGCCGCCACCTTCTCCCCGTGAACGGCAGGGCTATCGCATTACTCCCATTCCGTCACCATCGACATACGCTTCAACGCAGCAAACAAAAAAGCCGCCGGGTTGCCCCGACGGCTTTGTTGCCTGAGATCTGTGACGCCGCGCTTACTGCGCGGCGTTGACCATGTCGGTCAACATCGGTTCGGCGACCTCGACGCCTGACGCCTTGCGGCGCTCGTCGATGATCAACTCGTCGCGCGAGGTGGCGATGCGCCGGATCTGGCTCATCGTGCCGCCGGTGCCGGCCGGGATCAGCCGGCCGACGATGACGTTTTCCTTCAGCCCCTGCAGCATGTCGGTCTTGCCGGCAACCGCCGCTTCGGTCAGCACCCTGGTCGTCTCCTGGAAGGAGGCGGCCGAGATGAAGGACGGCGTCTGCAGCGAGGCCTTGGTGATGCCCAAGAGCACCGGCTGGCCTTCGGCCGGCTTCTTGCCGTCCTCGACCAGGCGCTCGTTGACCTCTTCCAGCTCGATCACGTCGACGTGGTCGCCCGGAATGTAGGTCGAGTCGCCCTGGACGGTGATCTCGACCTTCTGCAGCATCTGGCGAACGATCACCTCGATGTGCTTGTCGTTGATCGACACGCCCTGCAGGCGGTAGACCTCCTGGATCTCGTTGACGAGGTAGGACGCAAGCGCCTCCACGCCCTTGATCGCCAGGATGTCGTGCGGCGCCGGATTGCCGTCGAGGATGTAGTCGCCCTTCTCGATGACGTCGCCGTCCTGGAGATGGAACGGCTTGCCCTTCGGGATCAGGTATTCGACCGGCTCAAGCGTCGAGTCATGTGGCTCGATGATGATGCGGCGCTTGTTCTTGTAGTCGCGGCCGAAGCGGATCGTGCCGTCGATCTCGGCGATGATGGCGTGATCCTTCGGACGGCGTGCCTCGAACAGTTCGGCAACACGCGGCAGACCGCCGGTGATGTCCTTGGTCTTGGCGCTTTCCATCGGGATACGCGCCAGCACGTCGCCGGGGCGAACCTGCGCACCCGGCTCGACCGAAAGAATGGCCTCGACCGAG
Source organism: Mesorhizobium sp. M6A.T.Ce.TU.016.01.1.1 (assembly GCF_003997065.1). Lineage (NCBI taxonomy): Bacteria > Pseudomonadati > Pseudomonadota > Alphaproteobacteria > Hyphomicrobiales > Phyllobacteriaceae > Mesorhizobium > Mesorhizobium sp. M6A.T.Ce.TU.016.01.1.1. The sequence goes on from NZ_RZTJ01000016.1 coordinate 112,871, forward strand.
AGCAGGAAGCGGGCGTCGCCGCCCTTCGACAGTTTGCCGACCTTGCCCTTGGCATCCTGGACGACGATCGCCGGCTTGAGGTCGTTGCCGCGTGGCGTCGAACGCCAGTCGATGACCTCGCGCTTGGTGATGCCGGTCGATTCGTCGGCCGTCTCCTGAACGGAAATGCCGTCGACCAGATCCTCGAACGCCACCTTGCCCTCGATCTCGGTGAGGATCGGGCGGGTATAGGGATCCCACTCGGCAACGCGCTGGCCGCGCTTCACCTTGTCGCCATCGTCCACGAAGATGCGCGAACCATAGGTGAGGCGGTGCGTGGCACGCTCCTTGCCGGCTTCGTCGAGGATCAGCACCGCCATGTTGCGGCCCATGACCATCTGCTGGCCGTCGGAGTTGCGCACCACGTTGCGATTGCGGATCTCGACCTTGCCCTCATAGGAGGCTTCAAGGAACGAGCTATCCACCACCTGCGCCGTACCGCCCATGTGGAAGGTACGCATGGTGAGCTGGGTGCCCGGCTCGCCGATCGACTGCGCGGCGATGACGCCGACAGCCTCGCCCTGGTTGACCGGGGTGCCGCGGGCCAGATCGCGTCCGTAGCAGACCGCGCAGACACCGACCCTGACGTCGCAGGTCAGCGCCGAGCGGATGCGGACCGACTGGACGCCGGCCTTTTCGATCTCTTCCACGTCGCGTTCGTCCATCAGCGTTCCGGCCTTGACCAGAACCTCACCCGTGACCGGATGAGTGATGTCGTCGAGCGACGTGCGGCCGAGAACGCGCTGGCCGACGGAGGCGACGACCTGGCCGGCATCGACGATCGGCTGCATGGTGAGGCCCTTGTCGGTGCCGCAGTCGACGGAGTTGACGATGCAGTCCTGCGCCACGTCGACCAGACGACGGGTGAGGTAGCCCGAGTTCGCCGTCTTCAAGGCGGTGTCGGCCAGACCCTTGCGGGCGCCGTGGGTCGAGTTGAAGTACTCGAGCACGGTCAGGCCTTCCTTGAAGTTCGAGATGATCGGCGTCTCGATGATCTCACCGCTAGGCTTGGCCATCAGGCCGCGCATACCGGCAAGCTGGCGCATCTGGGTGGGCGAGCCGCGCGCACCGGAGTGCGACATCATGTAGATCGAGTTCATCGGCTTTTGACGGCCATTGTCCTCGAACTCGACCGCCTTGATGCGGGCCATCATCTCGTCGGCGACCTTTTCCGAGCACTTGGCCCAGGCGTCGACGACCTTGTTGTACTTCTCGCCCTGCGTGATCAGGCCGTCATTGTACTGCTGCTCGTATTCCTTGGCCAAAGCCTCGGTGTCGGAGACCAGCTTGATCTTGGCATCCGGGATCAGCATGTCGTCCTTGCCGAACGAAATGCCGGCGCGGCAGGCGTGGCTGAAGCCGAGGGCCATGATGCGGTCGCAGAAAATGACCGTCTCCTTCTGACCGCAATGGCGGTAGACGGTGTCGATCATCTTGGAGATGTTCTTCTTGGTCATCTCCTGGTTGGCGGTCTCGTAAGGCACGTTGACATTCTTCGGCAGCAGTTCGCCGATGATCATGCGGCCAGGCGTGGTGTCATGGATCTTCGACACGACTTTGCCTTCGGCATCGACCGTGCGGAAACGACCCTTGATCTTGGAATGCAACGTCACCGCCTTGGTCTCGAGCGCATGCTGGAGTTCGCCCATGTCGGCAAACACCATGCCCTCGCCCGGCTCGTTCTGATTGACGATCGAGAGATAGTAGAGACCTAGAACCATGTCCTGCGACGGCACGATGATCGGCGCGCCGGAAGCCGGGTGCAGGATGTTGTTGGTCGACATCATCAGCACGCGGGCTTCAAGCTGTGCTTCCAGCGACAGCGGCACGTGAACCGCCATCTGGTCGCCGTCGAAGTCGGCGTTGAAGGCCGTGCAGACCAGCGGGTGAAGCTGGATCGCCTTGCCTTCGATCAGGATCGGCTCGAACGCCTGGATGCCGAGGCGGTGCAGCGTCGGCGCGCGGTTCAACAGCACCGGATGCTCGCGGATGACCTCGTCGAGGATATCCCAGACCTCCGGGCGCTCCTTCTCGACCAGCTTCTTCGCCTGCTTGACGGTCGAGGAATAACCCTTGGCGTCGAGACGGGCGTAGATGAAGGGCTTGAACAGTTCGAGCGCCATCTTCTTCGGCAGGCCGCACTGGTGCAGCTTGAGCTCCGGGCCGGTCACGATGACCGAGCGGCCGGAATAGTCGACGCGCTTGCCGAGCAGGTTCTGGCGGAACCGGCCCTGCTTGCCCTTGAGCATGTCGGACAGCGACTTCAGCGGACGCTTGTTGGCGCCGGTGATGACGCGGCCGCGACGGCCATTGTCGAACAGTGCGTCGACAGCTTCCTGCAGCATGCGCTTTTCATTGCGCACGATGATGCCGGGTGCGCGCAGCTCGATCAGCCGCTTCAGGCGGTTGTTGCGGTTGATGACGCGGCGATAGAGATCGTTGAGATCGGACGTGGCGAAACGGCCACCGTCCAACGGGACAAGCGGGCGCAGGTCCGGCGGAATGACCGGAACCACCTTCATGATCATCCATTCCGGACGGTTGCCGGACTCCATGAAGTTCTCGACGACCTTGAGCCGCTTCAGATACTTCTTCTGCTTCAGCTCGGACGTGGTCGAAGCCAGCTCCGAACGCAGGTCGCCGGCGATCTTCTCCAGGTCCATGCCGGCCAGAAGGTCATGAATGGCCTCGGCGCCGATCATGGCGGTGAAGCTATCCTCGCCATATTCGTCGACGGCCATCATGTACTCTTCCTCGCTGAGGAGCTGGTGCTCCTTCAGCGCGGTGAGGCCGGGCTCGGTGACGATATAGTTCTCGAAGTAGAGAACGCGCTCGATATCCTTCAGCGTCATGTCGAGCAGCGTGCCGATACGCGACGGCAGCGACTTCAGGAACCAGATATGGGCGACGGGCGCGGCCAGCTCGATATGGCCCATGCGCTCGCGGCGGACGCGCGACAGCGTGACTTCGACGCCGCACTTTTCGCAGATAACGCCCTTGTACTTCATGCGCTTGTACTTGCCGCACAGGCATTCGTAGTCCTTGATCGGACCAAAAATGCGCGCGCAGAACAGGCCGTCGCGCTCCGGCTTGAAGGTGCGGTAGTTGATGGTCTCCGGCTTCTTGATCTCGCCGAACGACCAGGACAGAATCTTCTCAGGGCTGGCGAGCGAGATCCGGATGGAATCGAACACCTGCGCAGGCGCCTGGGGATTGAAGAGATTCATGACCTCTTGGTTCATGCCGTTCTCCTTTTCGGGGTCCTCGAAAACCCCTTGCATCTAGCGCGGGCCAAACGCCCGCAGACTTGTCGGCCATCGGCCGAAGAAACTTCTTGTTTGAGCATGATCTTGGCCGAAAACCGGTAACCACTTTTCGGGATCATGCTCGGCGTCCGGTCGCGGGAGCCGCGACCGGACGTCTTGCTCACTCGGCCGCGTCGGGCAGCCGGACCGGGTTGTCGTCCAGCTTGGTGTTCTCCAGCTCGACATTGAGGCCCAGAGACCGCATTTCCTTGACGAGAACGTTGAAGCTCTCGGGAATGCCGGCCTCGAACGTGTCGTCGCCTCTGACGATCGCCTCGTAGACCTTGGTGCGGCCGGCGACGTCATCCGACTTCACCGTCAGCATCTCCTGCAGCGTGTAGGCGGCGCCGTACGCTTCGAGCGCCCAGACCTCCATCTCGCCGAAGCGCTGGCCACCGAACTGCGCCTTGCCGCCCAGAGGCTGCTGGGTAACGAGCGAGTACGGCCCGATCGAACGCGCGTGGATCTTGTCGTCCACAAGATGGTGAAGCTTGAGCATATATATGTAGCCCATCGTCACCTTGCGATCGAACGGCTCGCCGGTGCGTCCGTCATAGAGCTGCGACTGACCGCTGGTGTGCAGGCCCGCCTGCTCCAGCATGATGTTGATGTCGGCCTCGTGCGCACCGTCGAACACCGGTGTCGCGATGGAGACGCCGCGACGCATCTGCTCGCTGAGGCGAACGATGCTCTCGTCGTCGTATTCGCGGATCGGCTCGTTGCGGTCGTTGGCCGGCATGAAGCTCTCAAGCGTCTTGCGCAACGGCTTGATGTCGCCGGCCGTCTTGTAGGCGTCGATCAGATCGCCGATCTTCCTGCCCATTCCGGCGCAAGCCCAGCCCAGATGCGTCTCCAGGATCTGGCCGACATTCATGCGGCTCGGCACACCCAGCGGGTTGAGCACGATATCGGCATGCGTGCCGTCCTCGAGGAACGGCATGTCCTCGACCGGAACGATCCGCGACACGACACCCTTGTTGCCGTGCCGGCCGGCCATCTTGTCGCCGGGCTGCATCTTGCGCTTCACGGCCACGAAGACCTTGACCATCTTCATGACGCCGGGAGGCATCTCGTCGCCGCGCTGTACCTTCTCGACCTTGTCCATGAAGCGCTGTTCGAGCGCCTTCTTGGAATCGTCGTACTGGCCACGCAGGGCTTCCAGTTCGCTCTGGAGCTTTTCGTTCTCCACCGCAAACTGCCACCACTGCGAACGCGGATACTCGTCGAGCGAGTCCTTCGACAGTTTCGAGCCCTTCTTGAAGCCCTTCGGCCCGGCAATCGCTTCCTTGCCGACAAGAACGTCGGAAAGGCGCGAATAGACGTTGCGGTCGAGGATCGCCTGCTCGTCGTCGCGATCCTTGGCGAGGCGTTCGATCTCCTCGCGTTCGATCGCCATGGCGCGCTCGTCCTTCTCCACACCGTGGCGGTTGAAGACGCGCACTTCGACGACGGTGCCGAAGGTTCCAGGCGGCATGCGCATGGAAGTGTCACGCACGTCCGATGCCTTTTCACCGAAGATGGCGCGCAGAAGCTTTTCTTCCGGCGTCATCGGGCTTTCGCCCTTCGGCGTGATTTTGCCGACCAGGATGTCGCCCGGCTGCACTTCCGCACCGATATAGACGATGCCGGCCTCATCGAGGTTCTTCAGCGCTTCTTCCGAGACGTTGGGAATGTCGCGCGTGATTTCCTCCGGCCCGAGCTTGGTGTCGCGCGCCATGACCTCGAACTCCTCGATGTGGATCGAGGTGAAGACGTCGTCGGCGACGATGCGCTCGGACAAGAGGATCGAGTCCTCATAGTTGTAGCCATTCCACGGCATGAACGCGACCAGCACGTTGCGGCCGAGCGCCAGATCGCCGAGCTCGGTCGACGGACCGTCGGCGATGATGTCGCCCTTGTTGACCCGGTCACCCATACGCACCAGCGGGCGCTGGTTGATGCAGGTGTTCTGGTTCGAACGCTGGAACTTCATCAGCCGGTAGATGTCGACGCCCGACTTGCCGGGATCGAGATCTTCCGTAGCGCGGATGACGATACGCGTCGCGTCCACCTGGTCGACGATGCCGCCGCGGCGGGCGCCGATGGCGGCGCCCGAGTCACGGGCGACGATCGGCTCCATGCCGGTGCCGACAAACGGCGCTTCGGCGCGCACCAGCGGCACGGCCTGACGCTGCATGTTCGAGCCCATCAGAGCGCGGTTGGCGTCGTCGTTCTCGAGGAACGGGATCAGGGCCGCGGCCACCGACACCATCTGCTTCGGCGACACGTCCATCAGATCGACGTTTTCGCGCGGCGCCATCATCACTTCGCCGGCGTTGCGGCAAATGACGAATTCGTCGACGAAACCACCATTCTTGTCGAGCTCGGCATTGGCCTGCGCAACGTGATGCTTGGCCTCTTCCATCGCCGACAGGTAGACGACCTCATTGGTCAGCTTGCCGTTGACGATCTTGCGGTACGGGCTCTCGATGAAGCCGTACTTGTTGACGCGCGCAAAGGTGGCCAGCGAGTTGATCAGACCGATGTTCGGGCCTTCCGGCGTCTCGATCGGGCAGATGCGGCCGTAATGCGTCGGGTGCACGTCGCGCACCTCGAAGCCGGCGCGCTCGCGGGTCAGACCACCGGGTCCAAGCGCCGAGAGACGGCGCTTGTGGGTGATCTCCGACAGCGGGTTGGTCTGGTCCATGAACTGCGACAGCTGCGAGGAACCGAAGAACTCGCGCACGGCGGCAGCCGCCGGCTTGGCGTTGATCAGATCCTGCGGCATCACCGTGTCGATCTCGATCGAGGACATACGTTCCTTGATCGCGCGCTCCATGCGCAGCAGGCCGACACGGTACTGGTTCTCCATCAGCTCGCCGACCGAGCGCACGCGGCGATTGCCGAGATTGTCGATGTCGTCGATCTCGCCCTTACCGTCGCGCAGTTCGACCAGCGTCCTGACCACGGCCAGGATATCGTCCTTGCGCAGCACGCGCACGGTATCCTCGGCCTTGAGCTCGAGGCGCATGTTCATCTTGACGCGGCCGACGGCCGACAGGTCATAGCGCTCGCTGTCGAAGAACAGCGAGTTGAACATGGCTTCGGCGGTTTCGAGCGTCGGCGGCTCGCCGGGGCGCATGACACGGTAGATGTCGAACAGCGCGTCCTGGCGGCTCTCGTTCTTGTCGACGTTGAGCGTGTTGCGGATATAGGCGCCGACATTGACGTGGTCGATGTCGAGAACCTTGATCTCGTCATCGCCGGCGCTGAGAAGCACCTTCAGCGTCTTTTCGTCGATCTCGTCGCCGGCTTCGAGGAAAATCTCGCCGGTCGCATAGTTGACGATGTCCTCGGCAAGGTAGTTGCCGAGCAGATCCTCGTCGGTTGCCTTGATCGCCTTGAGACCCTTTTCGCCGAGCGCCCTGGCCTGGCGGGCAGTGATCTTCTTGCCTGCCTCGACGACGACCTCGTTGGTGTCTGCATCGACCAGGTCGCCAACGGCCTTGAGGCCGCGGAAACGCTCGACGTTGAACGGGATGCGCCAGTGGTCGCCGGCGCGCTTGTAGGTGATCTTGTTGTAGAAGGTCGACAGGATCTCCTCGCCGTCCATGCCGAGCGCCATCAACAGCGACGACACCGGAATCTTGCGGCGGCGATCGATGCGGGCGTGCACGACGTCCTTCGAGTCGAACTCGATGTCGAGCCACGAGCCGCGATAGGGGATGACGCGCGCGGCAAACAGCAGCTTGCCGGACGAATGCGACTTGCCCTTGTCATGGTCGAAGAAGACGCCCGGCGAACGGTGCATCTGCGAGACGATGACACGCTCGGTGCCGTTGACGATGAAGGTGCCGTTCAAGGTCATGAGCGGCATGTCGCCCATGTAGACGTCCTGCTCCTTGATGTCCTTGATCGACTTGGCGCCGGTATCCTCATCGATATCGAACACGATGAGGCGCAGCGTCACCTTGAGTGGCGCGGCATAGGTAAGGTCGCGCTGACGGCATTCGTCAACGTCGAATTTCGGTCCTTCGAACTCGTACTTCACGAATTCCAGCATCGAGGAGCCGGAAAAGTCGGAGATCGGGAAGACCGACCTGAAAACCGCCTGCAGTCCCTCGTCAGGACGCCCGCCCTTGGGCTCCTCCACCATCAGGAACTGATCATAGGATGCCTTCTGAACCTCGATCAGGTTCGGCATCTCCGCAACTTCCGGTATCTTTCCGAAGAATTTGCGTACGCGTCTGCGGCCATTGAAAGTTTGTGTCTGGGCCATCGTCGCTCCTTAGCTCGATTCTCGGGGCGAGCCTCGCCGCGGCTCGCCTTGCATTCTCGGCCACCTCGGCGGCGGCCTTCAATTTGTTCACCCGCCACCTGTCGGTGGCCGGCCAAAACGGGAGAAAACCCGTTTCCTGAAGGCCGGTTTACGGCCCTCAGGAAAGAGGTTTTCGTACTCTTCGCGTTACGCAGCCTCCCTTCGCGCCAAGGGAGTGGCGGACGGCGCGAAGCCGCCCGCCGATATCAAACGCTTACTTCAGTTCGACCTTGGCGCCGGCTGCTTCCAGCTGGGCCTTGAACTTGTCCGCGTCGGCCTTGGAAACAGCTTCCTTGACCGGCTTCGGAGCCGCCTCGACCAGGTCCTTGGCTTCCTTGAGGCCAAGACCGGTGATGGCGCGAACTTCCTTGATGACGTTGATCTTCTGAGCGCCCGCCTCGGTGAGGACGACGTCGAATTCCGTCTTTTCCTCGACCGGAGCAGCTGCGGCCGCAGCACCGCCAGCGGCGGCAACCGCCACCGGAGCAGCTGCGGAAACGCCCCACTTTTCTTCCAGAAGCTTCGACAGCTCGGCCGCCTCAAGGACGGTCAGCTTCGAAAGGTCGTCTACGATCTTTGCCAGATCAGCCATTGCAATATTCCTTCATAAGGTTCGAACGTGTGTTTGTGATAGCGAGGAACGGCCTCATGCCGCCTCGTCCTTCCGGGCGTAAGCGCCGATGACACGCGCGACCGAAGCCGCAGGCGCATTGACGATCTGGGCGATCCGGGTTGCCGGCGTGGCGATCATGCCAACCAGCCTGCCGCGCAGCTCATCGAGCGACGGAAGTGTGGCGAGTGCCTTCACACCGTCGGCGTTGAGCGAGGTGGTGCCCATTGCGCCACCGAGAATGACGAGCTTGTCATTTCCCTTGGCGAAATCGGACGCGACCTTCGGCGCCGCAATCGGATCCTCCGAATAGGCGATCAGCGTCTGTCCCTTGAACAGGTCGATGATCGATGCGGAGTCCGTGCCCTGAAGAGCGATTTTGGCGAGACGGTTCTTCGCGACTTTGACGGTGCCACCGGCGACACGCATTTTCGACCGAAGGTCGTTCATTTGCGCGACGGTGATACCGGCGTAGTGGGCCACGACGACTGAACCTGCGCCCGAAAACGCTTCATTCAGGCCCGTGACGAGTTCGCGTTTTTCCGCTCTGTCCACTGCCTATCTCCAGTTGACCCCTGCCCTTTTCACGAGGACAGGCGTCGGGTTGCCTTTTGCCGGCCGGGCCATCCAGTAACGGATCTCCCGAACGACGCTCGAGGATCCTGCCCCCTTTCGCCACACCAGCCGGCAAACCGAATGGTGCGCAGACAAAAGGCAAACACGGTTCGAACCTTTCATTGGAGCAGTCGCTCCGTTGTCCGGTCTTCACCCGTCTCATGCAGGCCCACATGAATTAAGGCCCCCCTTGAACTAAGGCTTGGGGCCGCCCGCAATCTCGGACAGGATGTCCGGAAGCCTTTCGACTTCCGGTACCGGGCCGCCAAGATAATCGGAGGCCCGGAATTCTGCTTGCGGATCGGCCCTTTAGCGGCCGATCCAAATAGGTCGTATCAGGACGCTGCCAGCGTCGAGACGTCGAGCTTGAGGCCCGGGCCCATCGTCGAGGTGACCGACACCTTCTTGACGTAGTTGCCCTTGGCGCCAGCCGGCTTCGCCTTGTTCACTGCGTCGGCGAACGCGCGGACGTTCTCTTCCAGCGCCTTGACGTCGAACGAGATCTTGCCGACGCCGCCATGCACGATGCCGGCCTTCTCGACGCGGAACTCGACGGCGCCGCCCTTCGACGCCTTGACGGCGGCGGTGACGTCAGTGGTGACGGTGCCGACCTTCGGGTTCGGCATCATGCCGCGCGGGCCGAGCACCTTGCCCAGACGGCCGACCAGCGGCATCATGTCCGGCGTGGCGATGCAGCGATCGAAGTCGATCGTGCCCTTCTGGACGATGTCGACCAGATCCTCGGCGCCAACGATATCGGCGCCGGCCGCCTTGGCTTCCTCGGCCTTGTCACCACGCGCGAAAACGGCGACGCGGACGGTACGGCCGGTGCCGTTCGGCAAATTGACCACGCCACGGACCATCTGGTCGGCATGGCGCGGGTCGACACCCAGGTTCATCGCGACTTCAACGGTCTCGTCGAACTTCACCGAGGACCGGTCCTTGAGCAGCTTCAGCGCATCACCCAAGGCATAGGCCTTGTTGGGATCGATGCCTTCGCGGGTCTTCGATACACGCTTTGCAATCTTTGCCATGATCTCAGCCCACCACTTCCAGACCCATCGAGCGGGCGGAGCCCTCGACCATGCGCATGGCCCCCTCGATATCGGTTGCGTTCAGATCCTTCATCTTCTGCTCGGCGATGGCGCGCACCTTGTCGCGGCCGATCGTGCCGGCCTTGACCTTGCCCGGCTCCTTCGAGCCCGACTTCAGGTTTGCGGCCTTCTTCAGGAAGTAGCTCACCGGCGGCGTCTTCATGACGAAGGTGAACGACTTGTCCTGGTAATAGGTGATCACGACCGGAACCGGCGATCCCTTTTCCATTTCCTGGGTCTGCGCGTTGAACGCCTTGCAGAACTCCATGATGTTGATGCCGCGCTGACCAAGCGCCGGTCCGATCGGGGGCGACGGCGTAGCCGAACCCGCGGAAACCTGGAGCTTGAGCTGGCCTGCAATTTTCTTAGCCATCTCTTTCCTGCCTTCATCTCATGCCGGCCCCACTATGTGGGCAACACCGGCGGTTGCAGTCTGGTGGTGCGGTTCCCGTGGCCGGCTAAAGCCGCATTCGCCTCCCACCTGTGTTGGCCGCGATTTCCACGCCGCCTCCCCTCACCGCCGAATGGGCGACAAGGGTTTCGGATCAGCCCTTTTCGACCTGTCCGAATTCGAGATCGACCGGCACGGCGCGCCCGAAGATCGAAACTTCCACCTTGAGCCGCGCCCGCTCCTCGTCCACTTCCTGGACGAAACCGTTGAACGACGCGAACGGACCGTCCGAGACGCGGATCGCCTCGCCGATCTCGAAAGTGACCGACGGCTTCGGCCGCTCGACGCCTTCCTGCACCTGGTTCAGGATGCGCTGGGCCTCGGCCTCGGTGATCGGCACCGGCTTCGAGTCACCCAGGAAGCCGGTGACCTTCGGCGTGTTCTTCACGAGCGAGAACACCGCGTCGGTCAGATTGGCCTTCAAGAGCACGTAGCCCGGGAAGAACTTGCGCTCGGCATCGACCTTGCGGCCGCGCCGGATCTCGACGACCTTCTCGGTCGGCACGACGATCTGCTCGATGTCAGCGGACAGGCCTTTCTGCTTGGCCTTGTTCTCGATGTCCTCGGCGACCTTTTTTTCAAAGTTCGAATAGGCGTGGACGATGTACCACCGCGCAGTCATCTCAAGACTTCTCCGTAATCGCCGGACTTAGCGTCCAATGCCCAGAATCTGCTCGACCGCGAGGCCCATGAGCTGATCGGCGGTAAAGAAAAAGATCATCGCGATCACAGCGAACGCCAGGACCATCACCGTCGAAATCATCGTTTCGCGCCGTGACGGCCAAGTCACCTTGGCGGTCTCCGAGCGAACCTGCTGGAGAAAGACGAAAGGATTTGTGGTTTTCGAAGCCATGTGCCGCCTGTCTTCGAGACCCGTTGACCGGATCTCCTGGATGATCCCGCTGGCCGGGATGTGCCGCCTGAGTCCTGTGTTCGCGCCGAATCAGCGCAATCATTTCGCCCATGCAAATCGGACGCGTAAAGCCGGCTTCCCAGCTCCACGCGTCGCGTGTCTGTTTCGTCTACATAAAACCGATTCTTGATCCACGCAAGTGGCAAGTGTCCGCTTTATGACCAAACGCCGCCTCGGAACCATCCAGTCGTCCCGTCCCGGCTATGGCCTCTTATGCCTCAAGACAGCCTATATGGCAAGTCACCCCGCGATTTTCAAAGGGCCGATGCGTGGAAGACCAGACAATTTTCATGAATTGGCCATTTCGAAAAATGGCACGGGCAGCAGGGCTCGAACCTACGACCTGCGGTTTTGGAGACCGCCGCTCTACCAACTGAGCTATGCCCGTATCGTGCGCGTGTCGGCGCAGCAGGCGCTTCCTAAAAGCTTCCGCGCGCGCTGTAAAGAGCGGTCTGATCTGATCGTCTCATTCCTGCCTGCTTTCAGCATCAGGTCGGAAATCTTCGTGCCAAATCGGGATCATCCGCTCGAAGGCGGCTTGTATGGCCCGCCGGGCACGCCCCAGCCCCAGGCCGGCATCGGCTCGGTCTCGGGATCGCAGGTCTCGCCAAGGTTGGAGTTCATCTTCGCCAGCCGCGATCCCCATTCGACATAGGCCATGAAAGCCGAGCGGAATTCCGGATCGTCGGGCAGCCCGATCTCGTCGGCAGCGTCAGCGAGAAGATTGATCCAGCGGCGGCGCTGTTCTTCGCTCAGGTGCTTGCCGAGATGGTGAATCACCATCTCGCGGTGGCCGCCATGCTCCTCGCTGTAGGTCTTCGGTCCACCAAAGACCTCGCCGATGAAGGCCGCGACGTGCGCAGGATGGTCCGGCGACATGTTCTTGAACACCGGGCCGACGATGGAATCCCTAGACACCTTGCCGTAGAAGGTTTGGGTCAGGCGATTCAGCGCTTCGGTGCCGCCGGCCCATTCGAACAATGTCGGGATATTTTGGCTCATTCTCGATCCTCGACCGGCCAGAGCGTCACTTGCTTCGGACGATAGCGGAACTATCGAACGTTGCTCAACCTGCCTCGATGGCCAGCTTGGGCCGGCTGCATGCCTGCGCCTTACAACTTGACGGGCGCGTCAGCCTGAACCTCGGACGTCGGAACCACGCGACAATTCTCCGGCATTGGCGCCGATTTGCAGATGGTCGGACCGGTAAATTCGTCAACCGATTCAAGCCCGGTCGTCAGCCCGACTTTCAACATCATGTCGGGTTCGAGCTGCCGATCACGCGAAGCCGGCACCGACCGGATCGCCACCAGCAGACCGGGTCCGACCGCCATGTCCTTGAGATAGGTTTTGACCTGCTGCTCCGACCCCGTGGAATCCACGGTCAATTGCGCACGAGGGCCGACAAGGCGCCTGACACCACCGGCAAGCATGATCGGACAGGCCGCCCCACACGCCCCGCTGGCATCGATCGTGAGCCCGACATAGACGCCATCTTCGGCGGTGCAATCCGCCTTGTCCGGCTCGCATCCAATGAAGTCCGTCCGCGCAACCGCCACGTCGAGCTTGCGTTCTCGGATCAGCCTTCCGGCGGCCAGAGCGCCAAGCACGTCACCTCCCGGCGAGTTGATCACCACGGGCAATCGCCGACCACCGATCTTGTCCAGCAGTTGGCGCAGCCGTTCCGGCGTCTGAGCGCTAATCGTGCCTTCCGCGGAGATCCATTCGGGACAATTGGGATCGCAGAGAAAACTTCTGCCTCGAACCAGAACGAAGCGCATATCGCCAACATCGGCCCGCTGCACGGTTTCGCGTTCGACCGACGCGGCGGGAGCGGGCTTGGCGTATGCCACCACATCGCCGGCCGGCGCCGGTACTTCCCTGCAGTTCGGGGCCACCGGATCGGTGTTGCACAGGGTTGCCGCGGTCAGCAGGTCGACGGCATCCAGGCTGGTAACGAGCTTCGTCTGCAGCATGTCGTAGGGAGCCAGTTGCTGGATGGTGCTGGCCGGCGTGTTCTTCATCGTCTCGAGCACGCCTTGGCCGACGCCCATTTCCTTCAGATAGGCCGCCAGTCTTTTCTCCACCGACTTGCTCATCTCGTAGGTCTTGTAGCTGCCGGCATTCTTGCGGCCGACGATCTTCTTGCTGAGGACCTTCTTCTTGCCCCTCACCACGCGATAGGTGGTCCGGTACTGCAATTTCGTCCGGATGTAGGTCGTGGTGATCTGATGGACGCCGAGATAGGCCCATTGCCCGACCACGCGCCTGATGCCGCCGGCAAACATCAGCGGGCAAGCGGAATTGCAGATGGCGCCGCTGGCATAGGCATTGCCGAAATAGCGAGCGCCCTTGGCATCGTTCTCGTTGCAGTCCTTGGCTTCGGGCTGGCAACCGGTGAACCGGGTTTTGCCGACCGCGATATCGAGTTTGTTCTTGCGGAGAAGCCGGCCAAGCGCCAGCGCCGCTTCGACGTTGCCGCCGGGAGAGTCCACGACAACAGGCAGTTTTCGGCGGCCGAGTGCTTTGAGCGTGCGTTTGAACAGGGCCGGTGTGCCGGCTTCTATCGAGCCTTCAGCCGATATCCATTCCGGGCAGGTCGGCTCGCAACCAGGCGCGCTGCTGCGGACGACGACAAACCGCATCGCCGGACCAAGATCCGGCACGGATTTTTTTGTATTCGCCGCGAAGGCAGCGTGTCCCATGACAAGGAACGACGCCAGGCAGATCACCCCCAGCGTCCACCATGTCTGGCCATTCAAACGGTGCCATGGAACCATTTGGGCAAGCCCCCGCGATGCAACCTATACTAGTTGAGGTTTGGACGCTTGCAACAGGTTTTGGAACGACTGCGCAGGCGCATGTCGGCAGTGCCCCAAAAGCAGAAAGGGCAGCCCGAGGACTGCCCTTTTCGCATTCGATCCGGCAGATGCCGGTCGATTACTCTTTGATGGTGACGACGATGCCGGCACCGACGGTGCAGCCGCCTTCACGGATGGCGAAGCGCAGCTTCTCCTCCATAGCGATCGGCACGATCAGCTCGACATCGACCGTGATGTTGTCGACGCCGCGTGGGCCACATACGACGGCGCGCCCCCTTGCCAATAGCAACGAAAATAGCTTTCCGCGCTGCTCGTCGCGCTATTCCGGAAGGCTGGCGCAACCAGTCGCATATCCCGGCTGATCATGGCTTCATGTCCGATGATGTGTATGGGCCACTCGCCACGCCCCAACGCCAAGCCGGCATTGGTTCCATCTCAGGGTCACAGGTGGAGCTCGCCCCAGCTACCCGCGATCCCCCTCCGATACAGGCTATGAGGGTTTGCGGGGGATTGCCATACGACCCTTCGTCGCCGGCATTGGCCGCTGGCGTGGCCGGCTGAGAAAGTGGGGCTTGAGCCGGTTGAGAAGGTCCGGCCTTCGCCTCGATCGCTACCGCCTCGGCCGGCTTGGCATTCGCCGGGACCTCCCTGCAGTTCGCCGGCGCAGGACTCCGCCGGCATAAGCCCGCCTGGGTAAATATGTCGAGAGAGCCGCTGCTGGTGGCCAGCTTCATCGTCAGCATGTCGGCGAGGGAGATCCGCCGGATGTCGCTAGCGGGCGTCGCCTTCATTATGCCTAGAACGCCTTGTCCGACACCCATCTCCCGGAGATAGGCCGAGATCTTTCTCGAAAACGCCTTGCTCATTTTATAGGTCTTGTAGCTCTCGCCTTGAGTGACGGTCTCCGTGGTGACCCGATATCTTTTGCCACGGATGGTTTGATAGGTGGTTCGAAAATGCCGTGTTGAGGGGAAATAAGTGGTGGTGATCTGATGAACACCCAGATAGGCCCAGCCACCGACCACGCGCTCGACGCCTCCGGCAAACATCAGCGGACATGCGGAGTTGCACATGGCGCCCCCGTCGGACGCAATGCCGAAATATGCGGCGCCCTTGCCATCATTGGCTTGGCAATCGTCCATCCCGGGCCAACAATCGGAAAACTTGGTTATGCCAACGGCGATATTGAGCTTGTTTTTGCGGATTATTCGACCAAGCCGGAGCGCAGCGTCGATATCGCCGCCCGGGGAATTGACAATGATCGGCAGTTTGCGGCGGCCGAGCGTCTTCAATATACGCTTGAGCTTCGCTGGCGTGCCCGCCGCGAGGGCGCCCTCCGCCGAAATCCATTCCGGGCAGTTGGGGTCGCAACCGGCCGCGTTGCTTCGCACAACGACGAATTGCATCTCCGAAAAACTATCGGACAACGTGCCCGGGAAGTACCATGAATTCGGATTCCATAACCTAGGATCGGACAATGTCGGCGTCGGTGCGTCCTGGGCCTTCGCGGCGAAGACAGCCATTGCCATCGCGAGCACCGGCACCAGGCAAACCAGCGCATGCCACCACCTTGCTATATTGTTTGAACGACGCCCCGAAGCCACGCTTGGCAAAAGCCCCCTTGATACAACCTATAGTAGTTGCGGCAATGGTACTTGCAATAGCGTTGAAACCACCGCGCAATACCCGCCCTGTGAGGCGTCATAAAAGAAAGGGCGGCCCGAAGACCGCCCTTTCCTTGTCGATCCGACAACGCCGGTGTCGATTACTCTTTGATGGTGACGACGATGCCGGCACCGACGGTGCGGCCGCCTTCACGGATGGCGAAGCGCAGCTTCTCTTCCATGGCGATCGGCACGATCAGCTCGACATCGACCGTGATGTTGTCGCCCGGCATCACCATCTCGGTGCCTTCCGGCAGCGACACGATGCCGGTCACGTCGGTCGTGCGGAAATAGAACTGCGGACGGTAGTTGGTGAAGAACGGCGTGTGACGGCCACCTTCGTCCTTGGTCAGGATGTAGGCTTCGGCCACGAACTTCTTGTGCGGCTTGACCGTGCCCGGCTTGGCCAGAACCTGGCCGCGCTCGACACCTTCACGATCGACACCGCGCAGCAGCGCGCCGATGTTGTCGCCGGCCTGGCCCTGGTCGAGCAGCTTGCGGAACATCTCGACGCCGGTGCAGGTCGTCTTGGTCGTCGGACGGATGCCGATGATCTCCAGCTCCTCGCCGACCTTGACCACGCCGCGCTCGACGCGACCGGTCACAACCGTGCCGCGGCCCGAGATCGAGAACACGTCCTCGATCGGCATCAGGAACGGCTTGTCGAGCGGGCGAACCGGCATCGGGATGTAGTCGTCGACCGCAGCCATCAATTCGCGGATCGCGTCCTCGCCGATCTTCTTGTCGGAATCTTCCAAAGCCGCAAGCGCCGAGCCCTTGACGATCGGAATGTCGTCGCCGGGGAACTCGTTCTTGGTCAACAGCTCACGCACCTCGAGCTCGACCAGCTCGAGCAGCTCGGCGTCGTCGACCTGGTCGACCTTGTTCAAAAACACCACGATCGACGGCACGCCGACCTGACGGGCCAGCAGGATGTGCTCGCGGGTCTGCGGCATCGGGCCGTCAGCGGCCGACACAACCAGGATCGCGCCGTCCATCTGCGCAGCGCCGGTGATCATGTTCTTCACATAGTCGGCGTGGCCGGGGCAGTCGACATGGGCGTAGTGGCGGGCAGCCGTCTCGTATTCGACATGCGCCGTCGAGATGGTGATGCCGCGCGCCTTCTCCTCAGGCGCCGCATCAATCTGGTCGTAGCGCTTGTATTCGCCAAAATACTTGGTGATCGCCGCCGTCAACGACGTCTTGCCATGATCGACGTGGCCAATCGTGCCAATGTTCACATGAGGCTTTGTACGCTCGAATTTACCTTTTGCCAT